>CALMKY010000185.1 GCA_937867195.1 uncultured Saprospiraceae bacterium
ATAAAATGGAATATTTTGATCGTAATAAAACTATATTTGAAAATATCTATTATCAACTCCATCGGTATTGTATAGCTTCAATTAAAGAAGCCAAGGATTACCTACAAGAAATTTCTGACAAAGTGAAATCAGATATGTAACATTTTATGATTGGAATTGTGTAAAGGATGGTTTCGGGATAATCCTTGAATTTCTTTTAAATTTGTTTCTTTACAAGCATTTCATTTTATGTATCCAGTTATTTAATACAATCAGGTTCATCACACATTGACATCTGTACACTTTTGAATCATCCTGCTTATACTCAATTCCTTCGGATGACCAGGATTTATATAGAAGCATCTGTTTTCGATTATGAATATTTTAATCCTGTGTTAGCCATTCAATGAACCACTTAGGTGATTCAACGATTTATTTGCCTGATTGAACGATTCCATAAGGACTTCGCGAAATTCAAATCTACTATTTAGCATAGTAAATCAGTCAAGAAAAATTTTAAGACCCTGGATCATTCTTTTCATTCGAAGAAGGTGAATTCTGCAAGGTTTACCTTTGTCATATTTTGGGCAAACCCGATGTATAAGAATCAATTCTTTGCATCCAATATTCTTTCAAGATCATTCTTTGGTCCAGTATTTAGATTCTTGTATATCCTGATTTATTTGAATGCCGACCTAGAAGAATTGGGATTGCCTTGTACTGAATATAAAGCCCAATACCTGGCTTTTGATATAAGCATTCCTCGGTGATAACCGATTAAAGACCCTCAAATAACTATTCCTATTCCTTATCCATCTATTCTCAACTAAAATGATTTATACTATAATACAACTTTGAAGCATTCAATTCATCAAAAAATAATCTAGTAATGAAAAATTTAAGATTATTGCTACAAACAACGATCATTAGTTTGTTTTGTTCATCGTCCTTTATGAATTCACTTATTGCTTCCAATCCGAATTTATACAATGGATTGCCTGGTTTTTACGTAGAAGCCCCTTCGAAAAGAGCTCTTAAAAAACTTCAACACGATGAACTCAAAATAAAGCGGGAAGCTAAAAGACATCCGTATGTGGTCGACTTTCGCACGCGGGAAGCATTTCATACTAACTTCAAGAATGGTTTAGCAGCTCATTGGAAAAATTTTGGAATGTATGACGAAGTTGTGTTTCTCGAAAACAGTCAGTTCAAAACGGCATTTTATAATCAAAACAGTGAATTGATCGGTACTTCAGTTAACAAAAAATTTTGTGATCTTCCTTTAAAGGGACAAGAAATAATTAGTAAAAAATACAACGTCTGGAATATAAGGCAGGTTATCTGGTATGATGATAATGAAAATAATGTGAGTGATCCTCTCAGCAATCTATATTTTGCAAACCATGACAATTATTTTATTTATCTATCTAAAGGTGATAAGAATATTGTCTTGAAATGTTCCCTGGAGGGTGATATGGATATATTCACGGATCGAATGACCAGATGATAAATATAATTTCTATTCATATGGAACGCTTTTAAAGTGGAAGGTGAATCGGTATATCTGGTTCACCTTGTTTTCTAAAAATATATTTAAGATTAAATCGGAAAGAGAATCCTCCGAGATTTCATCGACTCATTTTGCCTGTTCACCGATGCCTTGGCGTCCAATCACTCTAAGGCATGCATTTTTGGATCGCAAAATCCTTTAGACAAGCATACATTGAAAATCATGAACATTGTTAACAACAAGCTACGGTTACCTTTACTTTTATTTCTTTTTTATTCATGCGTACAGGGGCAGCCCGATACCCTTTCATTGACCATTAAACAAGCAGAAAAACTTTTTCTAAAAAACAATCTCCAGCTCTTAGCCAGCAAATTCAATATGGATATAAATCAGGCATGGGTAGCACAAGCCAAAGTCTGGGATAATCCTACGATCCTCCTGGATCAGAATATATACGACGGTAAATTTTTCAGGCATGCTACAGAAAATGGACAGCCCTATGGTCAAATCTATCTTCAAGCGGAACAATTAGTTCGTACAGCAGGCAAAATCAAAAAACAAACCAAACTCGCGGAAGATAATGTATTGGGTGCAGAGGCCCAATTCAATGATCTGATGCGTAACTTAAAATACACCCTGACCACTGACATGAATACACTGGCCCAATATCAAAATAATGCTACCCTCTATAATCAACAAATCAGTTCTATGCAAACATTGGCTGCCGGAATGGATAAAATGCTGGTTCAGGGAGATATCTCGCAAAAGGAAAATATAAGAATCAAGGCCTTACTTTTTTCATTACAGAATGATCAAAATGAAAACCTCAGATCACAATTAGACCTCGAAAAGGAAATAAGGACCTTGCTCTATTTACATGACGACCAATGGGTCATTTCGGTAACCAATTCGGCTTATGATCCCTTTCAAGTAAGGAATCTGGATCTCAAATCGATACAAGACAGTGCAATCAATACAAGACCTGATATCATGTATGCAAAAGCGCAATCGCGGTACCAGTATGATAACATTGCTTTGCAAAAGGCACTCGCCAAACCCGATGTAGGTCTCAGCCTGGAATACGATCATCTCAATAGTTATGTACCAAATTATTTTGGAATGAGCATTGCTCTGCCGATCCCTCTCTTCAATAAAAACAGAGGCAATATTGCAGCCGCTGCCTTCTCGGCTAAACAAAGCGACGTCCTGTTGGATCAAACGAAAATACAGGTGCAAAGCGAAGTACAAAATGCTTATCAAAAACTCATCAGCCTTACGAATATGCTCAATGATGCCAATGTGGATATCCAATCAAAATTTGATTCGGTCGCACAAAATATGCTGAAATGTTATTTACAACGACAGGTAAGCCTGATTGAATTTATAGATTTTTTTGAAACCTATAAAGACACGCGTGTCAGAGAATGGCAATTAGAAACAAATCAACGCAATGCCGCTGCCGAACTAAATTATGTAACCAATAAAAATCTAATCCAATTTTAAAAACTGTTTTCTAATGAAAATTAATTTTTTCTTTTTTATCTTGATATCCCTCTCTATTGTAATGTGCCATCCAAAACAAGAAGTGGCCGTCCCGGTTAAACAGGAAGAGGCATTGATCAGTCAAAGCACTTTGTCTATGATTAAAATAGATACTGTAAAAATTAAAAACATACAGGATGAAGTAAAACTTACAGGAATGGTAAGCTTTGATGAGAATAGAGTAGTCAAAGTCTTTCCATTTTCCAGTGGGCAGGTGTTGAAAGTAAATGTAAGTATTGGAGATTATGTAAAAGCCGGTCAACCATTGGCTATTATCAAAAGTGCTGATATATCAGGTAATTACTCCGATTTATCGGTAGCAGGCAATGATGTGACCATTGCCAAACGCAATATGGAAAATGCAGAAAGCCTATTTAATGCAGGCATATCCAGTCAAAAAGAATATATAGAAGCAAAGGAAAACTACAATAAAGCAGTGTCAGCTGAATCTAAAATCAGAGATCAAATACTCATCAATGGCGGGGGCCGTACGTCATCCAACGGAGAATATGTCGTGATTGCTCCTCGCAGTGGATATGTAGTAGAAAAAATGATCAATCCGGGAAATTTTATACGCAATGATTATAGCACGGAATTATTTACTATTGGTGATATCAGTGAAGTTTGGATCTGGGCTAACGTATTCGAAACAGATCTCGCCAACGTAAAAGAAGGATATACGGCAACCATCAAAACATTGGCTTATCCGGATACGGTATTTATAGGTAAAATAGATAAGATCAATCAAGTGCTCGACCCTGTAACCAAAGTAATGAAAATTAAAATTGTTTTACCTAACAAATCGAATCTGCTGAAACCTGAGATGTTTGCCAATATCACTATACATCATACCGAAGGAAAATCAATACCCAGTATTCCTGCCAGTGCTCTGATCAATGATAATCAAAAAACATTTACGATCATTTACAAAAACGAAGACGATGCATCGATCCGACCTGTTATCGTCAATAAAATCACGGATGGAAATGCTTATATCTCGGAGGGTCTCGCGGTCGGTGAAAAAGTCATAACTCAAAATCAGATCCTCATATACAAAAAACTAATGGATATGAAAAATGCCAAACTCAATCAAACCGTGAATTGAAATTTGAAAAAATACAATTGCGAATTTTTTAGCTCCTTTTAAAATCCATCATGAACAAATTTATTCAGAGTATTATTCATTTTTCGCTGAGACATCGCTATTTTATATTTTTCCTCACCGGCGTACTTACTTTCATTGGAATATGGAGTTATAAAAACACTCCTATTGAAACATTTCCCGATGTAACCAATACACAAATCATCATCATCACACAGTGGCCGGGAAGGAGTGCAGAAGAAGTAGAGAAGTTTATTACCATACCCTTGGAGACCGAATTGAATAGTGTACAAAAAAGAATCAACCTGCGAACGAATTCGTCCTTTGGACTTAGCTATATCACATTGATCTTTGATGATAATGTAGATGATGCTTTTGCGAGACAGCAAGTCATGAGTCGCATCATCAATGCGGATTTACCCGATGGTGTAAAACCTGAGGTGCAACCACCTTATGGTCCTACCGGTGAGATCTATCGATATACATTACAAAGTAGTATTACCAATATCCGTGAGCTCACTGCCATACAAGATTGGGTCATCGACCGTCAATTTAAAAGTGTACCCGGTGTAGCCGATGTCAATACATTTGGAGGAGAAGAAAAAATATTCGAGGTAAGTGCTAACCCGGAATTATTAGTAAAATACAATCTCTCTCCGTTCGATGTATACAACGCAATAGCACGAAGCAATGTCAATGTCGGTGGTGATGTAATACAAAAAAATGGTCAGGCATATGTAGTAAGAGGTATCGGTATTCTGAATAATATCGATGAAATCAATAATATCATCATTGATAAAGTAAACAATGTACCAATACTGGTAAAAAATGTAGCGACGGTAACAGAAAGTAGAAAGCCGCGCCTGGGCACAGTAGCTAAAGACGGTGTTCCCAATCAAGTCGAAGGGATCGTCGTCATGCGCAAAGGTGAAAATCCGTCTGAAGTATTGGACCGATTACACCTTAAAGTAAAGGAACTTAACGAACACATATTACCCGCTGATGTAAGGATCATTCCATTTTATGATCGAACCAATTTAATGGATTATGCAACGGAAACAGTTATTCATAATTTGATAGAAGGAATTATTCTTGTCACCATCATCGTCATGTTATTCATGGCAGATTGGCGTACCACTGTAACCGTCAGTATCATTATACCCCTGTCATTATTATTTGCATTTATATGTATGCGCATCAAAGGTATGAATGCAAACCTGCTCAGTATGGGTGCTGTCGACTTTGGTAT
>CALMKY010000186.1 GCA_937867195.1 uncultured Saprospiraceae bacterium
CTGGTCCTTAATGGATAATTTTGAATGGGCTCTCGGCTTTGACAAACGATTTGGAATCACGTATGTAGATCATAATCTGGAGAGAATCATGAAGGCTTCTGCATTTTGGTATGGCAGGGTGATAGCCAAAAATGAGGTCGTAGATTAATGATTGTACGCCATCTTCAGTTTACTTGCCCTGAATGTAAAATTGAAATACAACGAGATGACCAGCGAAAGAAGTAAATATCCGATGACCAATATCGTCCAGACCTGGGACATTGAAAACCAGGATCCCGTCTTGATAATAACACATATTGCAAATGAAAATTTTAATAATTCAGAAATCCATGCGTTCAGATTATGATCCATCAAATCAGTGTATGCATAGACTGTCAGAAAAATAAATATACCATACAAATAAATATACCATGCGTTGGTCTTATTGAGCAAAGCGATGTGGGAAAATAAATATGTCGTCAGAACTAATAAACCCACTAATTGTACCCAGGACCAGGCATTCAAAGCAAAGGAAGACTCGGTATTGTATTTATCAAAATGATATACATCGTCAATCTTATTCACTTTATACCGGTCGATCACATCCGCTGGTCTCCATCCGGTAGGCATAATCCATACCCGCCATGTATCTTTCCAAGAATGTGTATGCCATGCGTCTTTCATTAATAACCAGATGTGTTGAAAATTAATCTTAATAGGATTCCATGTGCTGACAGGCCTTGTAATACCATAGACCGGCGGTACATGGTCCAGTTCTTCCTGGAAACTGCCGAACCATATATCCCAAAATATAAAAATCTGTCCATAATTCTTGTCTAAATATTCAGGATTGATGGCGTGGTGCACCCGATGATGTGAGGGCGTTACAATTATTTTTTCGAGAATTCCCATCTTGCGAATGTGCTGTGTATGGTACCAAAATTGTGCAAACAAATGAATCGGTCCTACCAAAGCAATGACTTCTCCCGGTACACCAAATAATGCAGCCGGCAATAATAAAAAAGTAAACATCCTCACAAACACCGAAATACTTTGCCTCAAAGCACACGCTAAATTGAAATCTTCAGAACTGTGATGAATTAAATGTGCATTCCAGAAAAAATTATATTCATGGTTGATCCGATGGACCCAGTACCCTGAAAAATCCAATACTAAAAAAGCAATCAGATAGACCAACCAACCGGCTTGCACATGGGCAATCGCCAAATGTTTCACCATCCATCCATAACTGATGATTCCAATGCTAAGTCCCAGTACATCTTTGACGACATTCGTCACTCCGCTGCTCAGGGAAGAAATCATATCCATATTCCGGTAGGTTTCTTTTCCTGTCATGACTCCATACAGTTTTTCCAATAACACCAGCAACAGGAAGATGGGCATCGCGATCACAAGAATTTTACCATACGTTTCCATGATGTATTTATTTTATTAGATCACCGATCAAAATTTCAAATTTCGGAGTTTAATCTTAGCTCAACATATTTTTTAATTTGATATTCTTCGATCGAACCCAAAATATGGTCGTTCCATCCAACCGGCAGGATGGGGGCATTTTTTGTCTGCATGCGCAGAGAAACATTCTTGAGGGATTCATTCGGATCAATCAGGGTATTGTCAATTTTTGTGAATTCTATGACCGGTCGGTCTGTTAATTTCTTCTTTATGCAAAGTAGAATCGCTTCAATGGAAAGATAACCTATATACCGATCATCTTGAAATACCAAATAGTTTTTTTCAATTCCCCGCCTGATTAAATCCACAGTGACTTGCATGGGTTGCAATGCATCTATGCGGTCATACGGAGACTGATACAAATCCCGGGCAGCTTTATTGACCAATTCACCATCCCATTTCATTTGCTTTAGTTCACTGCCTGCATTGAAAAACACAAATGCACTGATCAGGCACAGCATATACTGACCTGTATACAATGCTAATGCAAATGCTATCACCGCTATAAACTGACCTATCCTGGCTGCAATGGCAGTAGCCTTGAGCCTCGGCCATTTAAAAGACAATAATGACCTCAGGACCCGTCCTCCATCCATTGGAAAGGCCGGAATCATATTAAATAAAGCCAGCATCACATTGGAAGTAAGTACCAATGGAAAAAAACTATATTGAAATGTCTGAGCGACATTGCTTTCATCCAGGAAAATATTAAAGCCTTTTCCCGTCAGTTTCATGACGGTATAAATTATACCTGCAATGATCACATTGACCATCGGGCCGGCCAGTGCAATCAATAATTCCTGTTTAGGATTATCACTGAGGCTTTCCAATCTGGCAATCCCTCCAATCGGTGTCAATAAAATATCCTGGGTTTTATGACCAAATTTTCTGGCTACCAGGGCATGACCGTATTCATGTAAAATCACACAAAGAAATATGACCAATACAAATAACTCTCTGTATAAAGTCCCCATCAGGTCAGATCCATCTTTCCAGGCAGTAAACCAAACCCATAATATAATAAACATAAAACTCCAGTGCAATCGCACTGGAATACCTGCTACCTTGGCAAGCTGTATAGTTCCTTGCTCAAACATCAGGATATAGAGGGATAAAGATGTCCTTTCAATAAATCCCTGGATATCACGATTTGCTGTATTTCAGAAGTACCTTCATAGATTTGAGTGATCTTGGCATCGCGCATCATTCGCTCGACCTGGTATTCCCGTACATAACCGTAGCCACCCAGTATCTGTACAGCTTGCGTGGTTTGTTTCATCGCCATTTCAGCGGCGGCATATTTGGCCAAAGCACTCGCCGTGGTATATTCTTCGTGTTGATCTTTAAGCCAGGCAGCACGATGCACCAGCAATCGCGCACCATCGATTTCGGTAATCATTTCGGCAAGTTTAAAAGCTATGGCTTGATGATCAAAAATTCTTTTTCCAAACGTCTTTCGTTCTTTAGAATATTGTAAAGCTATGTCATAGGCTCCAGCTGCAATGCCCACAGCCTGAGCGGCGATGCCTATCCGACCTCCATCCAGCGTATCCAATGCAAATCTGAAACCAAAGCCATCCTCACCTATCCGGTTTGAAAGAGGCACTTTTACATTTTCATAATATATAGCGGTCGTATCACTCGCCCGGATGCCCATTTTATCCTCTTTAGCACCGATCGAAACGCCAGGCCATTTGCTTTCCACTATAAATGTATTAATACCTTTATGCCCTGCTTCGGGATGCGTTTGCGCCATCACAAGATGTATATCCGATCGCTGTCCATTGGTAATCCAGTTCTTTGTACCATTGATAATATAGTAATCTCCCTGCAGCGTAGCCACTGTCTTTTGATGGGTTGCATCGCTGCCTGCCTCAGGTTCTGACAAGCAAAAGGAACCTATGTATTCACCCGTTGCCAGCTTTTTAAGATATTTCTGCTTTTGTTCTTCTGATCCATATTTTTGAATACCATAACATACCAGTGAATTATTCACAGACATAATCACCGCAGCTGATGCATCAACTTTAGCTATTTCTTCGATAGCAAGTGCATAGGATAATGAATCCATTCCTCCACCCTCATACACTGGATCTACCATCATACCCAACAGACCCGCGGCTCCCATTTCTTTTACCAATTCATCAGGGAAATCCATCGCCTTATCCCGGTCAATGACACCGGGAGCAAGTCTTTTTTGGGCAAAATCGCGTGCTATGGATTGCGCTGCGAGCTGATCTTCGGTTAATTCAAAATAATTCATGTCTAAATAAGAGTGTAAAAATAAGGGAATGCTCCCAATTAAAAATTCCCCATGTTCGTATTAACTTTGGAACACTATGAGTAATAAATGCCTTGAATGCGGTGAAAAAATCGCCGGTCGATCCGATAAAAAATTTTGTTCCGACCAATGTCGCAGCGCTTACAATAATAAGCTCAACAGTGATCATACCAATTTGATGCGCAATATCAATAATACGTTAAGAAAAAACCGGCGTATCCTCGAGGAGTTCAATCCCCAGGGCAAAGGAAAAGTATCCGGTGATGCCCTGGTAAAAAAAGGTTTTAAGTTTGAATACATCACCAATCAATATCAAACCAAAAATGGTCATACCTATTATTTCTGTTATGACCAGGGATATCTCCCGTTGGAAAATGATTGGTATGCGCTGGTCGTAAGAAAGGAATATATACTTTAACAAGATACAGCTGAAATAAGATTAATTTTGTCTGCATGCGGTATACGTTTTGGTTAGTATTCTTTTTCTTATGCACAATGACGTCAGGCTTAAGTCAATCCAATACATGGTCAGGAAATATTGCCTCGATCATATATGCTAATTGTACTTCCTGTCATCACAGCGGAGGCGCCGGCCCTTTTTCGATGATGACTTATAATCAAACCATCAATAACAGCAGGAGCATACGCAATGCAATTGCCAACCACACGATGCCTCCATGGCCACCCGATGTGAAGTATAAATCGCATGCCTTTAACCGTGTTCTTTCCGACCCAGATTATACAGCCATCATGAATTGGCTCGACAATGGAATGGCATCGGGAGATATGACCAAAGCACCCGCCGCTCCGACCTACGATAATCTTGGATATATAAAAAATCCAGACCTCGTCATGACTTTACCCAAATACACACTCAACAGCAATGTAGATGAATATAGATGTTTCCCCGATAGTACCCATACCACCAAAGATATGTGGCTCACTGCCATAGAATGTGTACCCGGAACTGCAGAGATCGTACATCACGTGTTGATCTTTATTGATAAAAATAAAAAAAGTTATGGCCTCGATGCCAAAGAGCCTGGTCCGGGTTATGTATGTTTTGGAGGGGCCGGCGTTGATGCTGATTTAATAGGTCTGTGGGTTCCCGGGTCTCAACCCTATAGTTTACCCAAAGGCTTTGGAATGAAGTTTCCAGCAAATGCTACGATTATAGTACAGGTTCATTATCCAGCCGGACAAAAAGGAAAGTCAGATCAAACTAAGATAAAATTTCAATTAACAGATCAACCACAAAGGGAGGCTTTTTTATTGCCAGCATTGAATCATGTAACTTCTATGACCAACGGACCACTTGTGATTCCACCTAACGAAATCAAGAAGTTTAATGAAAAATTTGTACTTCCTACGACAGCTTCCCTTATTGGAGTTGCTCCTCATATGCATAATATCGGTGTTTCCATTAAGACATGGGGAGTTACTGCGGATGGTAAAGAGTTACCCTGGATCTCGATACCCAATTGGGACTTCCATTGGCAAGGCCTGTATATGTTTGACCGGATACAAAAAATTCCAGCTTTCACGACACTGTATTCAGAAGCTATTTATGATAATACCACGGCGAATCATCACAATCCTAACAATCCACCTAAAGAAGTAAAAGTAGGTGAAGCTACGACGGACGAGATGATGCTGACCTATTTTCTTTTTGCGCTCTATGCTCAGGGAGATGAAAACATCATCATTGATTCTGCCCAGGCTTTGAAAACAACTCCAGTCCATGTCATCAAATCCGAAGAGAGAAAAATAAAACTTAGTCCGAATCCTATTACATATGCCAAATCTACACTACTGCAATATGTCGCCGATATCAATGACAATGTACATATAACTGTCTATGATATCCATGGTCGTGCGATCAATCAATACATGATAAACAATATTTCTGCCGGTGTTCAGACTTTACAAATGAATACGGAAGCTTACCATCCGGGAG
>CALMKY010000187.1 GCA_937867195.1 uncultured Saprospiraceae bacterium
CTGCATTTTCATCCACAGAAAAACCAAACGATTTCAGTATTGTAAGAGTTAATAGCATTCGATGCAGATGCAGGAGTAAGGACAGTACACAACACTAGTAAAAGAGCAATGGAAAACACGGAGTAAATAACATTTTTCATATAAATGATTATTTTAAACATTTGTTTTGACTATCCAAATATCAATAAGTTTAATAAGATGTCTATAATTTATTGCGACTATTTCAATCATTAACACTCACTTTAACTATAGGTTAATCCATTTATGAGTTTTCATTAATAAAATTAAGAGATGTCAATGTATCTAAAAATGTATGGACGAGTATGCGAAATCCAGTTAATTACTATTAGCTCATTATTTCATTGAGTCCAATCTCACGGTGTTGACCAAAGAATCCCACCCACATCCATGATTAAAATGAACGTATCTTATAAATATAGGGAGTGATCGACTTGGTTTCACATACACTTTTTAAAGAGATTCCCCCTCTAACAGTAGATGTAAATACAGGCTTCTCATCGGATGCAAAAAAGTAAGGTTTACGGGACTCTTGATCCTCTTACATCCATATATAAAGAATTCCGTTGACTTCCATACAATCTACTGAACTCGATTTCCAAAAATGGATCCATAAGCCAAGAGTTGTCTACCAAACTGAATCATGCAATAGTTTATTTATATTTGCTGCCTCATTAATCAAACCTTTGAATGAAATTAGTACGTTTTGGACCCACCGATCTGGAAAAGCCCGGAGTGATGCTTCCAGATGGACATATCGTGGATGTATCCGATATTATTCCTGACTATGATGAATCATTTTTTGCTTCCGGGCAATTAAAGGAATTAGAAAAATACATTCAATCTAATACAGAGTTTACTTATGCACCCAAGGATTCAAGATTGGGTCCATGCATTGCAAGACCAAGCAAGCTTGTTTGTGTTGGTCTCAATTATGCCTTACACGCGAAAGAATCCGGTTCAGAACCGCCGAAGGAACCTGTTTTGTTCTTCAAGTCCACGACCGCCATTTGCGGACCAAACGATGATGTATTCATTCCAAGAAATTCTGAAAAAACCGACTATGAAGTAGAACTGGCTATTGTAATCGGGAAAAAAGGATCTTATATACCATTGGAAAGCGCCGCTGATTACATTGTTGGATACTGTTTACATAATGACTATAGTGAGAGAGCATTTCAATTAGAACGAGGAGGTCAATGGGTAAAAGGTAAAAGTGCTGATCATTTTGCACCTTTGGGACCTTGGCTTGCAACAAAAGACGAAATCCCAAATTCTCAAAATCTAAATATGTGGACTAAATTGAATGGTGAGATGGTCCAAAATTCGAATACCAGTGATATGATTTTTGATTGCAATTATTTAGTTCATTATATCAGTCAATTCATGACCTTTTTGCCGGGAGATGTGATCACTACAGGTACTCCATCAGGTGTCGGCATGGGACGAAAGCCACAACGCTTTGTGCGTGAAGGAGATATAATAGAAATAGGCATCGACTTACTAGGTTCATCAAAACAGATCGCTCGGAAAGTTGTAATTTCGCACTAAGAAACTGGAATTGCTCCCGGGGCTATATATGGCTATACTTATCATTGGAATTTTAATTATTGTCAACGGAATACTGGCTATGTCAGAAATGGCCCTAGTATCGTCTCGTCGGAGTCGCTTAGAATCAATGGCCAAAAGAGGCGACCTGGCTGCCAAAATTGCCGTAGAGACGCAACAGGAACCGAATCGATTTTTATCTACCGTAGGTTTTGGAATCACCCTGATAGGCATTTTGACTGGTTTTTATTCAGGTGAAAACATTATAAACGGTTTTGAAAACTGGCTTAGTCAGTTTGAAATAATCAAACCCTATTCACATTATATAGCTGCCACTGTTGTTGTCGTCGTCCTGACTTTTTTTAGTCTCATGTTTGGCGAGTTGATACCCAAACGGATCGGTTTGGCTTATCCGGAGAAAATTGCAAAATTCATGGCAAGACCGATGAAGACTTTGACCTGGATTGTATCTCCCTTTGTATGGCTATTAACCAATGCAGGAGATTTATTTTTAAAATTATTTAGAATCAAATCGACTCCGGATAATAAAGTAACCGAAGAGGAAATAAAGCAAATCATACAGGAAGGCGCCGAAGGAGGAGAGGTTCAGGAGATTGAACAGGATATTGTAGAAAGAGTCTTTCACCTGGGTGATCGGAAGGTATCATCCCTGATGACACACCGAAACGATATCGTTTACCTGGATTTATCTGAATCAGCAGACGAGGTAAGAAAATTAGTCAGTAAAGAACTACACTCGATTTATCCGGTTATGAATGAAGGGAATCGGGATGACATTAAAGGTGTAGTATTCCTGAAAGACTTGTTTACGCACATCGATGACGACCATTTTAATCTCAAAGATTATCTCAAAGAACCGAAATACCTGGTTGAAAATACCAGCGCCTATAAAGTATTACAGCAATTCAAAGACACGAAAATACATTTTGGTATTGTCATGGATGAATACGGACAGGTACAAGGCATGGTGACCATGAATGATTTGCTGGAAGCATTGGTTGGTGGAGCCGATGAATTTTATGAAAATGATTTTGCATTTGAAGAAAGAGAAGATGGCAGCTGGCTTATTGACGGACATTACCCTTTTGCAGATTTCTTACATTATTTTGGCCTAGATGAAATATCCCCGGATTTTCAATTTAATACGCTCGGTGGTCTTATACTCCAGGAATTAAAGCATATACCCAAAGCGGGTGAAAAAATTCAATGGAAAGAATTCCAGATCGAGGTCATCGACATGGATGGTGCTAAAATCGATAAATTATTGGTGAAGAAAAGATAAAGACATTTCCGATTTACGCTATAAGATTCAGTTGAAATAGCATCCTATGTCGTTGTGGCAAATTTCCTTTTTACAACTGTGACAGGAGTTTTTCCTTCATTTTTAAAAATTCACTTTCGGTTAATGCACCGGAATCCCTCAATTTGGCTAATTCAGCAATTCTATTGATAATCTCATTCATCGCCGTATGATCCTGCACTTTGATGCCTTCTTCATGCTTTTTCTCTTCATCACGAATGTTGGTCGCTACTTCCTTCCCTTTTTCAAACAGATCGTCGTACATTTTCTTAAGTCTGCTTAAATCAAAATCAAGAAAAGTACCACCGGTTTCAAAATGCTTTTTAAATGAATGACCGAGGGCAAAAGTAGAAGCGCCTGATAAAACGGAGACTGCCATACCTCCAACAAAACTTCCGGCACCGGGAATAAATTTTACTACGGTCCTGGCTGCAAGTCTTGCCAACCCGGAAGAAGTTAAGGAGCTTATGATGGCCTTTCCTTCCGTCTCTTTAAATTCAATATCATAGACCCTACAAAGTTGTCTGACCATATCAAGTTGAATAGCACCTACGGCAAAAAAATCAGCTACTGGTACCGGTATGAATCCTGCCCCCATGGACCAGATCAAATGATTGCGAATGACTGAATTTGCTTCCTGATCGTGAGGATTGATATTGGAGTCTGACTCTGGCATAATTTATTATTTGTATTCAAATTTCATACAAATAATATTGCTTTTTGCAAAAACTTCGACCAACGAACAATTAATGCAGATTGCCTGACATATTTACACACCAAGATTAAGTATTTAATTTGCAGTTGCTTAAACCAAAACTTCCTATATTTGCACCTCCAAAATATGTTTGGAAATGATTTAAAATATTGAATTTCAAATATTTAAATTGATTGACCTAGGTTTGGCGGCTAACGAAATTTTCAACCTAACCTATTCTCTTTGGCGTGGTAGCTCAGCTGGTTAGAGCGTGCGATTCATAATCGCAAGGTCGGGAGTTCAAGCCTCCCCCACGCTACTTTAATTCCTGATTGCTTTTCATCCCATCAACTCCCAACGATTATAGGGTAATTTGATAGTGTCGTAAAGAGCGAGGGATAATTTTTAAAGTTTAAAATATATTTGATCTTTTTAACATTGTTCTATTCCTAAGATGGCATTTGATCTTCTCTCAAATACCTTGGTAGATTGCTCGTGTTCAGTTTCCAGCCATCCGAATAGGGTCTTATACCAATGTATATAAAAATATCTAAGCTTGAAAATGAGAAACAAATCTGTCAGGTTGAGATGAAGTATAAAATTTTCATTAAGTTATGTAACCATGCAGACTAATATTTTATAGTTTCTTAAAATGAAATTTTCCAAACGAAAAGTAAGGATTGTAAATTCCCAAAACAGAACGATAAAGTCAAATAAAGAAATTTTATTTCCTACCTTCATCCAATGATTCTTATATGTGACAGTGGCGGTACAAAAGGTGACTGGGTTTTGTTATCCAAAGACCAAGATCCTTATTTTTTTATTTCTCCCGGGTTTAATCCTAATAGTCATGATCCCGAAATTTATAAAAATCAATTGATTGAAATTTCCAGGGCTTTTGATAAAAACGATATCTCGAAAGTGTATTTTTATGGAGCAGGTTGTGGGACAGAAAGTCGGGTGAAACTGGTTGGTGATTTACTCGAAGAGGTTTTTCCAAATGCCAAAACCGAAGTTGAAGTTGACCTACTGGGTTCCGCACGTGCAACGTGCGGTTTTCATCGTGGTATAGCGTGCATCCTGGGAACAGGTAGTAATAGTGGAGTTTTCGATGGCCACCGATTTGTAGACCAATTGCACTCAATAGGTTACCTGGCAGGTGACGAAGGTGGTGGAGCTTACATGGGTAAACTATTAGTCAATGCCTACTTTTATCGGGATTTTTCTGAGTCCCTGACAAAAGCATTTGAAGAATATTTTCCAGGTAAGCATGACGGAATTCTGGATGGTATGTACAAGTCGGGAGCCCCAAATCAATTTCTAGGGTCTTTTACTCTATTTATTTCACAGCATCAGGATAATCCTTTGATCCAGGCAATTATTCGTAAAACATTCGAAGATTTTATTTCAAGACAATTATCTAAGTACAAAGAGTATCAATCGATACCGGTCCATTGCATTGGTTCTATTGCTCATCATTTCAGAGAACCTTTAAAACAGGTATTTATGGACCACAACATCCTGACCGGAAAGATTATTGCACGTCCTCTGACCGAACTGGTGCACTACCATCAGAAGGAATTATAAAATGAAAACGTTCACCATTACCGAAATACAAACGACGCTACCCAATGATGTACGTGCTCAACGGTTCATTCAAACGCTGATCGATGAAAAATGGGTACGATGTATCAATCAAACAACGGTTAAAAGCACATATGAATGGCTGGGAGTCATCGTAAACGAAAATGAAATATTGGTCATGATGAAAACTTCGGTAGATAAAACAGGAAATGCCATCAGTAGAATCAAGGAAATTCATCCTTATGGTCTGCCTGCACTACTTTACCATCAGGTCAATACAACAGAAGAATTCTATAAATGGGTCAATGAATGATATCATGCTTTGGGTTGAATCAAAGCAGGCTTCGGTGATTCTATTTTAGGCTTGACTTGCTGGTTGGAAGCAGGCAACGAAGTAAACATCATAGCCAAAAGGATGGCTGCATGGATTAACACAGTAAGTATAATCGCTGATGTTTGTGTTTTCTTTTCTATTCCTGTAGAATTCATAATACCTGTATTTTATAAAAAAACGTACCAAATATTACAAAAGGTACTTAAGAGGAAGTTAAAAAAATGACAGATAAGAAGTACTCACGAAGGGGTACAATGAAACCGAGGATGAATCGCCTATTTTACTCGTCTTGTAAATTACGGATTCTGCCAGTTTTCCCTTGTAAATAAATAGTGCATCGTCGTTTGCACCTCATAAATAATTTCTATTTTTGTCAAAATGATGGTTTCAGAAGAAATACTTTACCGGCTTCATTATCCGGATTCTTTAGATGATTACTCCATCGACCAGCTCAGGTCACTTGTAGATCAATATCCTTACCTTGAATCCTTGAGACATCTTTATGAAAAAAAGAGCAATATTGAGATTGGTTTAAAGGACAAACTGAATCAATTAGCACATCATTCTTTAGAGTTTTCTCCTACGTTACAGGCACCGAATTTCATTGAAT
>CALMKY010000188.1 GCA_937867195.1 uncultured Saprospiraceae bacterium
AAACTATTTTCTTAGACATACCATAGCAATTGAGTGGTTTGCCTCTCAATGAAAATACAGCCTGTGTTTGCACATTCCTGGCTTTTACCAGGGATCCGCTGGCGGAATCTCCTTCCGTGATGAACAGGGTAGTGGCCAATTTGATTTCTTCGTCTGCTTTATCACCAAAGTGTACGCGGCAATCATGCAATTTGCGATTATAGATATTGGCTTTTTTAGCTCGTTCGTTAGCAAGTTTTCGTACGCCGGCTATTTCTTTCCGTTCTCTTTCTGACTGAAGGATTCTCGCATGCAATGCTTCTTTAACTTCAGAATTTTTATGAAGATAATTGTCTAATTGTTTCGAAACAAAATCCAAAATAAAGGTCTTCAGGCTTTGACCTTCCGGTGCTATTTGTTGAGATCCGAGTTTTGTTTTCGTCTGTGATTCAAACACGGGCTCTTCAATGCGAACACTGACTGCTCCTATGATGGATGCCCTAATATCTTTGGGATCAAAGTCTTTTTTAAAGTGATTGCGAACAGTCTCCACGATGGCTTCGCGGAAAGCAGCTAGGTGGGTACCTCCCTGGGTCGTATTCTGACCATTCACGAAAGAATAATATTGTTCACCGTATTCATTTCCATGAGTAAGCGCGATCTCTATATCTTCGCCTTTGAGATGAATGATCGGATAACGCAGTTCTTCTCCTTCTGTTTTTCTCGACAATAAATCAAATAATCCATTTTTGGAATACAAGGTCTTATCATTAAACTTGATTTTTAATCCGGCATTGAGGTATGCATAATTCCATAATTGATTTTCGATATAGGTCATATTAAAGTCGTAATGCTTAAATATGCCGGCATCCGGTGTGAATTTTACATAGGTGCCGTTTTCTTCTTTTGTATTCGCCAATGCCAGGTCTTTCGTAAGCACACCTTTCTTAAACTCCGCTGCTTTTGTTTTTCCATCGCGATAAGCTTGTACATAAAAATAATCGGAAAGGGCATTCACTGCTTTGGTCCCGACACCGTTGAGACCGACCGATTTCTTAAACGCTTTACTATCGTATTTAGCACCTGTATTGATCTTCGACACGACTTCTACTACCTTACCGAGTGGAATGCCCCGGCCAAAATCTCTCACCGTGACGGATCCGTTTTCACAAGCAATGTCCACTTGCTTGCCATATCCCATAGTATATTCATCGATACAATTGTCGATGACCTCTTTGATCAATACATAGATGCCGTCATCGGGAGAAGCACCATCCCCTAATTTTCCAATGTACATACCAGCCCGCAGGCGTATATGTTCACGCCAGTCCAGTGACTTAATATCTTCTTCCGTATATTTTACTTCTGCCATAGTTTCTTATTTTTCTAAATGGTAAAGATAATCATATTAAGAAAAAATGTAATGCAAATTTTAGTCGAATGCTTCTTTTAAAAATGAATGCTTTTAATTTTTTTACACAAATTGTAAATTCTTACATTGTACTTTTAAAATTCATTTTATGCGAATCGTAACCTATAATGTCAACGGAATCCGGTCGGCCATGAACAAAGGCTTTGCAGATTGGGCTAAGTCGAGTAAAGCAGATGTTATCTGCGTTCAAGAAATCAAAGCAAAAGAAGATCAGATTGACATAGCTGCGTTGGAGAAAGCCGGCTATCAGACCCATTGGTTTCCTGCAGAAAAACCAGGTTACAGTGGCGTAGGAATATTGACAAAAATCAAACCCGATTCGATCCTCCAGGGTTCTGGCCTGACTGAGTTTGACAAAGAAGGACGTATGATCAGAATGGATGCAGGTGATCTTTCCATCGTCAATTGGTATTTTCCCAGTGGTACGAGTGGAGAAGAAAGACAAGTGGTAAAGTATCGATTCCTTGATCAGATCTTACCATGGGCCGTGGACCTCGCAAAGAAGAGGAAAAAGCTCATTATTGTAGGTGATTATAATATTGCCCATACAGAAAAGGACATCCATAATGCCAAAGGAAATAAAAATACCAGTGGCTTTCTCCTGCCTGAGCGTGAGTGGTTGTCCAAATGGTTTGAGTCAGGATTTCACGACAGCTACCGTCACCTGTACCCTGATAAGATCGAATACAGTTGGTGGTCTGTACGATTTAATTCAAGAGCATCCAATAAAGGATGGCGGATCGATTATCAATCGGTGACGGACCCTGTTTTGCCATTGATTAAAGAGGTAAAAATATTGGGTGAGGTGGTGCACTCTGATCATTGTCCTGTGCAGTTGGATTTAAAACTGTAATAAAAGTTACTTATTTCTTCTGATTAGCCATATCAGGACGACGACACAGATCAGGATTCCTCCAAACTCCCTTACATTTTCTATATAAGGTGTTTCGGCTTTCATGGCACCGACAAGGCTGGGCATACCCTGATGAATCCACTCTTCAACTCTGGGAATATAAGAAGCTCCCCACAAGATGCTCAGACCAAGTAATAAATAAGTAAATGTGCGGTAATACCGGTTTGCATATTGGGCAAAACACACAAAGGCCATCATCAAATAATAAGGTGCCCAGATATACGGATCCGGGTCATTGTATTGTACAACGGCAAATAATATAAAAATAATTCCGAGGATTAAAGCTGCTATTTTCATATGATTAAAATTCTATGGTATAAGAAAGATTAGGTAATAATCCAAGTTGATACTGGAATTGAGTCGCATTTTTGAAATAGTAAGAATAAGCAAAATTTTGTTGTCCGGTCAGATTTTGAACATCGAGCGCAAGCAGCGTATTCATATGAGGATAAAACTTGCGTCGATAGATTCTTACATCGACTCTGTAGATTTCAGGTCTTCGAATGGAATACAATTTTGCATAGTCATAACCGGTGAGGATTGGAAGCGGTGAATCTTTCAGGGCGCCGGCAATGTGAAATGCCAAATTGAGTCCAACTATTTTTCTTTTAACTTCAGTCGATGTATTCCATTCCCGGCCAATATTGGTATGGAACATATGTCCCTGATCAAACTGACTCGTTAATCCATTTTTTAAATAATTATCGTAGGTCGATTTTAATATCGTCAGATTGTGCAGCATGTGCCAGTGGCTGAGTCGATAATTGATTCCGGTTTCAATACCGTATACGATCCCTGTATTTTTTTTGTCACTGGTATAATGATTGCCTGACGTAGGTGATTCATTGATCAAGGTAAATGCACCCATTGCAGGGATCTGGTAATGATATTGATAAAATAAAGAAGTCGTCCATTGGACATGGTTATGATCATAGAGGTGCGATACCTGACCCTGGTAAGACTTGCCCAGAAAATGATCTTTGTCCAGGTAAGAATATAATGTAGGCACCTGAGAATATTTTCCTATACTGAATAGAATACTGTTTTTAGCATTTAAAGTGTAAGAAGTCTGTGCTCTGGGATCCAAGGAGCCTTCGGTGACAAATTGACCTTGGGTGGCCACGATCATTCCACGCAAGCCAACTTGGGTAGCCCATCGGCCATGATGCCACAGGATGTTGGTATACGGTTGGAGGGTAGTATGCTTTCTATCTACCTGCATGTCGTTGACCACATCCGCAATTTGTAATTGATACCCATCCTTATTAAACACCGCTTCAATTCCTGTAGTCCAAACAGTATTATTTTTAGATATTGACACATATCTGGTATGAGTACTGAATTTACTTTGATGAGATAGATCCTTATGCATGACAAAAGGATTGCTGACCAATGACTCATACCTGGAATTACTGAACTTTGAATAAATCAGATCGGTCAGCCATCGATTGGTTGCACTTAATTTGGTCTCATACGTCAACCCAAAAATAGACTGATTGCCTTTGTATACAATATTATTGAACTGTTTGGGTTCGGTACGTAGTATGCTGTCTTTTTGACCGGCGTAGTCGTCCATATGATTGCCGGTAAACATAAATAGGGATAATTTGCTTTTTGATGTGGGGAGTGAATAATGAAACATAAAATCCTGATAGGATATATCTTCATCACCAAACTTGACCCCTAGTTTAGATAGCAAACCGACTGTCGAATATCGGTAACGGGTGATAAAGGATGAACCATTTTTTGCAATGGGTCCTTCGATACCAAGTTCTAAACCGAGTAAACTTATTTGAGCTTCTGTTTTTAATTGTTCTGCCGATCCGTCTCGTAAACTCAGGTCTATTACCCCGGCCAGGGCATTTCCTTTTGTAGCATTGTATGGGCCTTTGGAGAGATACGTATTGTCTAGTACCGATGCACTGATCATATTGACACCACCTCCACTTGTACTGGATCGGTCTGAAGTAATTCCGGAATTGCTTAAATGGTTGGGATTGACAATTTCAGTGCCATTGATGTTCCATGCTGTAAATAATGGATTATTGCCTCTGATCACTAAATGATTGGCTCCATCGTTCCTGGTATAGACTCCGGGCTGATTGATAAATAGTCGTGCCGGATCGAAAAAGCCCGCTGCAAATTTTTCAGTTTCTTCCCGTGTGACGACGGATGTATTATTTAATGGGTTGACATAGATACCGGATTTTTGACTTGAAATCACGAGTTCTGGTAATTCGCTGCTCCTTGGAATTAATTCGATGGTCAACGGTAAATTTATACGGCCTACTAAATATTCAGTTAATGAAACTCCCTGAAAATTATTGGATTCAACGGAAATGGTGTACCTACCTGGCAAAAGGGATTTTAATTCAAAAATTCCTTTGTCATCGGTGACCGTTTCGAAAATTTTTTTATCAGGAGATTCAAACCTGATTTTAGTATTGCGTATGGGTGAATGGCTGTAAGCATTGACGACTTGTCCACCGATATCATTGGAGGTCTGAGCGAATACAGGTACCTGAATCAGAAATAAGAAAATTGCAAAAAAACAAAATTGAACTTTGAAAGAAAACATCGGGTAAATGTAATGGCATTCATTGCAATCCAGTACTGATTTTAAAGGATAAATAAAAGAAAAGACTGAATCCGATATTAAGTCTTTTCTTTATTATCAATTCGCAAGAGTCCAGTTCTTAAAAAATGACCATTTTTTTAACTGCATTGAATGTAGCACTTTCAAAACTATAATACAGGACTCCGGAAGCAGTGAATTCGCTTTTATCCAATTTAATTTCGTTCATACCTTTAAGCCAATCTTTAGAAATAATTTTGAGAACGCGTCCGGTCAAATCTGTGATTTTGATGTTTCCTTTTATACTTTCATCGAGATACAATTGGATGATCGTGGATTGACCGAAGGGGTTGGGTATATTTTGAAACAATTCAGACTTTTTGCTATTGGTCAAACCGCTGGTAAAAATATGAGCCGAACCCTTGGTTTGATCTCCCCGGAAATTGGAATTAGTATAGTTTAATTTATCCGATGGCAAGCTAATCAATCCCGAAGTATCCCTGCAGACTCCACCCGGCAGGCCGCCGTTATCTTCCAATAATATATAGGTGAGACAATAATCCTGGTTCTGAGCAGCATCGGTCACCCATATTTCAACAGGCATCTGATTGGACTTACCATTGGGGATATCGCTACAGGTAAATTCTCTGCTTGTTTTAGTCACATCTTTACTAAAACTAAATATTAAATCTCCGGGACAATTATCATAACTTCCTCTATCCAAATCTTTGGCCCAGACCGTTATTTTACCGGATGAAGGCATGACGACCGTCGCCAATCCATTTAGGCAATATGGTGTAGGTTTTTTACAGTCTTTGACCGTTAGTTTCATTTCACATGGAGTTTCATTTCCACATTTATCTTTGGCGATGACTTGAATCTTATAAACTCCGGAAGTAAGATTCTTACCAACGATGCTGGTAATATCTGATCTCAGATCATGGCTACCGTCTGGTTTGGTAATATCTGCTCTAAAATGGATATCATCAGAACAATTGTCTGTTGCCTTCAGTGGAATATTGACGGAAGCTGAACAATCATTGGTAATACAAAGCTCCTGATCAGAACACGTAACGACAGGTTTTGTAAGATCGACTACTTTAATGATTTGGACATATTGCATATAGCCATCATTATTGTCTTTTACATTTCTAAACACACATGTCCTGGTATCATTATTCGCTCTTAATCTGTCATCGACGATTACATCCGGAGCGTGATTGTGTTGATTCGCATCAAAGATGCACCAATCAACTAAAGTCCACGTCCTGACTATCTTATAGCATGCACTATCGACGATGGTAAATATTTCATCTTTATATTGTACTCCCACTTGCTCGCATTCGTCATCGCTGATGATCGGATATCCGGCACCTTGTGCTGTCGCCGCCAGATCGGCCGGAATTTCACAATTTACTGTCGTGTCTTTAGGGAAGATTACTTCAAAATCACTTCTGTGCTTTACAATTATTTTTTGTGAAGCCGTGACTTCGTTTCCGCATTTGTCTTTGATCGTCCAAGTCCTTTGGATCCATCCTTCGGTACAACCGCTGA
>CALMKY010000189.1 GCA_937867195.1 uncultured Saprospiraceae bacterium
ATTATTTGCCTATAGCTAAAATGACATTCAGGGATTTGCTTCATAAATATTTGGTGGATAAGCCGTGGAGCCGGTTTGGTATCGATTTGATTTTAGGCTTGCCCTGTGATGAGATCGCGGATACACGAAAATCCATGTTTCTGCCAATCGAAATGATGCATGCATTTGATACGTTACTCGTAGAAAATCCCTCCTGGATGAAACATTCAGAAATTGTATTATCCTCGATTCCGTATACAAAAACAAAATCGGTAATTACACCGGCTTTCGTGTTTACGTTGATTTTAATATGGATGATCATGCTGTTCTATTTGAACAAAGGATTATTCAATCTATTTTCGAATATTTTTATGATTTCCACAGGGATTGGAGGATGTATCATAGGTTTTTTGTGGTTCTTTTCCGATCATGTTACGACCATTCATAATCTGCATTTTATTTGGGCAAGTCCATTGGCATTATTATACCCTTTCAGGAGAGGATTATTTAATGAATCTTTTTTAAAAAAATTGAGCCTTATATATCTTGTTTTATTAGGATTGCTGATGCTCAGTTTGCCGTTTGGTCCGCAAAAAATGCCTTTTCCTTGTGTGTTGATCTGGCTGACGTTAGCCTGGATTGTAGTCCGGGATATTCTTCCCTCAGCAAATGGGAAAAATGAGTCCTTGCATAGAATACAGGCTTAAAGAATCAAAGAAGGAAGATTAAGCCAAATTTTAAGTGTTAAGACAAAGCGGAACAGAGCAATTTTTCCTAGATTTGTCTTTGAAAATCTGTTGATTATCCCATTTACAATTTCTTTTTAATTAAAGACCATATTCAAGATCAACTTTATGTCAACCAGGATATTAAAAATTTCAATTATAGTTGGATTCATCATTACAATTTTTTCATGTACCAACAAGTCGACCGATGACTTCAAACAAAGCGTCGATACATTTTCTCCCGACATAAGTTTACAATGGTATAAATTATTCCTGGAAGTTGACCGTTTTTCACCGGGATACAGACCTCCGGCCGCAGCCCGTTTGCTTGGTTATGTTGGTTTGGCAGCATATGAATCTGTTGTGGATGGTATGAGCCATCATAAATCGATTGCATCCAATTATTCCGGTTTAATAGTGCCACCCGTAGAAGCTAATAAGGACTATCATTGGCCTACGGTATTGAATTCATTGTATCTGCATATGTATAAAAAATTCTACCCTAATGTAGCATTACTGTATGTAGATCGTATGGAAGCCTTGCAGCAACGATTTTATAGTACGTATGGATTGACCGTACCCGCCGCTGTCATGCAAAGATCTAAGGATCGGGGAGAGCTAGTAGCCAATGCCTTTTATGTTTGGTCACAATCGGATGACCTTGGACATAATGGATTCAAAAACCCGCAACCTGCTGATTATACTCCCCCAAAGGGACCCGGACTTTGGCAGCCGACTGCTCCTGACTTTGGAAAGGCATTGTTCCCTTATTGGGGCAGAGTGAGACCTTTTGCACTTACCCAAGAAGAAATAC
>CALMKY010000190.1 GCA_937867195.1 uncultured Saprospiraceae bacterium
GATGCGCCATCGGATTATTAAAAGTCAAAGATAAAACGACCACCCAGGTGGATGCACACCTGATGGATAAATACAAAATCCATACAACCGGGATCAATTGGGAAAATATCGTGGGTACCAGAATTACTCCGAATACCTACACTCTTACGAGTGATCTGGATGTATTGGTGGAGGCGATCAGGACGATCGGGAAAAGCTAGAATTAATTGATAATTCTCAATTATAAAAAAAAAGGCCTTCCAAATCAAATCAGAAGACCTTGCAAATTTTAATGGAAGCAAAAATTTATTTTTTCATTTTCATCCATTCTGCGATGGACGTCTCGTTCATTTTAATATAATCATTGTTTTTAGCTTCCTGGGACTTCATCAATGATTCTTTAGCAGCAGCGATGGCTTCAGAATATTTGCCGGCTTTTGCCAGGATGAGGCTATACTGACGTAGATTAAAGAATTGATTAGCGCCCATGCTGACTCCTTTAGCGGCCCATTCTACGGCTTTGTTGATATCTTTTCCATTATTGCTGTAATAATTTGCAGCCGCAAGATAATCACCTGCTGAAGGCCCTGACATGATCTGGTTGATATTAGCCATCACTTTGGTATCCGTATTGACATCGATATTAAATCCCACTCTTGTTTTTTCCCAAGCCAAAAACATTTCTGCGCCCTGGTCTTTAATATTATCAAATTCTATGGTGAAGGTTTCTTTCATGGCAGTCATCTGAGTTGATTTCACGGAAATTCTCAGGGCTTCATCTTCCATTTTATAATCATCTCCTCCTGGGACATTGAGGTCTGCATTTTTGTGGAAGATCACTTTCCATTCATCCGCACCCGGGATCGTAAACAAAGAATATTTACCTTTTTTAAGATCTTTACCTTCAATTTTTACATCATCCGAAAAAGTAACCTTTGTACCTTGGTTTGCACCTGTGCGCCAATATTGGCCAAATGGCACCAGATCACCCATCACTTTACGGCCTTTGGCACTTGGCCTGCTGTAGTCAACGGTGATCGTTGATAATCCCACCGATTGCTCGAGCTTTGCCCCAGGGCTAGCAGATGGAGTGCGTACTTGCGCAATCACAGCTGCAGAACATAGTACGAGAGCAACGAGGATAAAATTTAATCTTTTCATATTAAGTAATTTTTATTTGTATTAAAGCCGCAAAAATAGAGATTCATATTCATGCGAAATGAAAAACATATTAAAGAAAGCTTTAAAGAATTCTTAAATCGTGATTCCGGCATTTGCTGCGCCGTATTTTCTCAATGAATCCTTCATCATTAAATGCCTGGCATACAAAGTAATAAATCCTGAAACCATAGCTAATAAAATGGTAAGCCAAAAGCCAAAACCAATCCATTTACCTATCAGCCCTATAAAAATAAGATAAAACAGGTAGAGGAATAATCCGGAGCCGAGATTGATCGAGGCATAAAACTCTACCCGGCTCACCACTCTATCCGATATAAATTTAGCTAGTCTGAATGGAAGGTAATTTAAAATCGTACCCGGAAATGCCAAGATCTGGAACGCAATATTGAACTTGTGTGAAACGGGTTTGATCATACCATCCAATGATTTCTTCTGATCCTCCTTAAGCAAGTTTATTTTATCGCTGGTGGACTTATCCAATGCGAATCTTTTTCCATCGGTCTCGACCACAGGTAAAAAAGAATCATCCGTGCGGGCTTTGTTTAAATCAAATAGTTTTTCATTGAGATCCAGGTCCAGGTCCTCATTGATATGGATGACCAATGGTCTCATTTTATCTTCGACCAATTGAGTGAGATCAGCAATGGCTTTGATCGAATCCTGTTTATAATTTGCATAGAATTCTTTCAATTCAATCGGTTCACCCACTTCCACATACATCTCGCTCCGAAATGTATTAAATTTAGTATGATTGATTCCCATGGGTACGATACACAAATCGAGATCCGGATATTTGTCCATGGCTCCATAGGCAATGCGGGCCAGTCCTTTTTGTATCGGACGGAGTCTTTTTTCCTGCTTGGTATTTCCTTCGGAGTAAACGACTACGATTTCCTTCTTACTCAATAAATCATAACAGATATTGAATGTGGATTCGTTTGCACGCAGACTCTTAAAACCATCGTGCGTACGGTAAATGGGGATTAAATGCAGTTGAGACAATATTTTTTTTACAAATTCACCTTTAAATATATCCCCCCTGACTAAAAAATTTAATGATTTGGGGAAATGTGTAGCCAACAGGCATGCTTCGAGAAAGGCACTTGGATGATTGCTGCTGATCAGCACGGCTCGGTCCCTGGGAATTCTTTCCAGATGATGCAAATGAATCTTGCTAAAATAAATCCTAAATGCAATTCGGACCAGCGGCCTTATCAAAAAGTAGAGCATACTAAATCAGTCAAATGTATTAAATTATCATCATTTACATTCCGGAAGAGTACCCGGGTGTGTATGACAAATTGCAGAAAATGACTTCCTTGCTTGCCCCTCTAAATCCTCGAAAGTGGGAGAACCGAACAAGTAAGTCTTATTATTACTTGTCTTTGGCTCCCTTCAGG
>CALMKY010000191.1 GCA_937867195.1 uncultured Saprospiraceae bacterium
GAGCCATTAAAGGAGTAATCGTTTCAATATTTAATTTAAGGTTTCTCTTTTTGATATTTTCTATTGTGATCGGGACATCGCTCCCGTATAATGGATCAAAAGCCAAAGGATGACCGATGCTGCTTAGATGTACCCTGATCTGATGAGTCCGGCCGGTATGGATGACGACTTTGAGCAATGTAAAGTCTTTGAATATTTCCAGTGGTTCATAATCTGTAAGAGCTTCTTTCCCTTTTCTGAAGATGACCATGCGTCCTGCATGGTAAGGATCTGACGCGATCGGCGAGTCGATACTGCCTTTCTCAAATACCTGACCATTTACGATGGCGAGATATTCTTTATAGTTTTCACTTTTTTCGAATTGTAGACTGAGATGTTTATGAGCATCGGGACTTTTAGCAAACGCGATGACTCCACTGGTATCTTTATCCAGACGATGTACTACCAACAAGCTTGGCCGGGAAGCCGCTAACATATGATAGAGGGATTCTTTGTTCTGATCCCACCGGTCGGGTATCGACAATACAGAAGCCGGTTTATTCACTACCAATAGGGAAGCATCTTCATTCAGTATTTCTATTTTGTTCATGAGATTCCTTTGAGCAAATTAAAGGTTTTTCTTTTTAATAAATAGAATTGCCATAAAATGCTGCCATGTAAAACACCATGATCGTCGGGCTTATTGTGAAAAGCGATGTTTTTAATTTGTTTTCTTTTTTTAATCAATGTGGATAGCTGGCCAAAAGTTTCTCTGTAGGCTTTGAATACCGCGATGAAGGCACCCATATTTTTCTCGGTCAAAAATTTTATTGCAGCGATTGTATCCAATACAAAACGGCTGGGCAGCACATACCATAATCTGCCGGTGGATTGATTTTTAATAATCATCGAAAGATTATTCCTGAAATTGAGCAACACTTTCCTAGGAGAATTATAAGATAATGTTGCGCCTCCTACATGATAGACTATGACATCCGGGCATGCAAAGATCTTCCACCCTTTGTTTTTTGCGCGCCAGCACCAATCGATTTCTTCCATATGAGCAAAAAAATCTCCATCAAATGCTCCTACTTCATGAAATACTTTTGATCTCACCATCAACGCGGCGCCGGTAGCCCAAAATATTTCCGAAGTCTGATGATACTGACCTTTGTTTTCTTCAATAAAATCAAGAATGCGTCCTTTGCAAAAAGGATATCCTAATGAATCGATGTAGCCTCCTGCTGCTCCTGCATGTTCGAAATGCGTTGGGTTGCTTTGGGAATTGATGATGGGCTGACATGCTGCTGCATCCGGATTCGAATCCATAAAATCAATTAATGGATGCCAGGATTCTTTTAATTCTACATCGCTATTGAGTAAAAAATAATAATCTGCATCGACTTGTTTCAGAGTTTGATTGTATCCTTCCGCATATCCATAATTTTTATTCAATGAAATGATCCGGATCAATGGATAAAACTTTTTGACAAACGGGATGGATTCATCGGTGCTGGCATTATCACCGATGATGATTTCCACACCCGCGGGGTTGTATTGAATGATGGACGGTAAAAATTTTTCGAGATAGGCTTTGCCGTTATAATTTAGAATGACCAATGCTGTTTTAGGTGGCACATTCATTTAAAGACTTTTAAAATACGCGAGAATCTTTTCCTGGTCATCCTTAATTTGAGCCAGCAATATTTCCTTTGATTCAAAGTGTATATCTGACCTGATAAATTGATAGATTTCGACCCAGGCTTGCTCACCATACAATTCACCATGGAAATCAAAAAGATTGACTTCGATGTGTAGCGGACTTTTGGCATGCGTACTGGATCGGTGTCCAATATACATCATACCCTCTTTTTTGAATGATTTCCATTTCATCTTCACAGCATAGACACCGTGCCGGGGTATGAGCTTGGAGGCATCGTTGATCATAATATTGGCGGTAGGGTAACCCATCAGCCCGGCCATTTTATCTCCCATGACCACCCGGCCGGAGATTGGATATTGATAGCCCAGGTAATCCTTGGCTTTATCAAAATTATTTTCAACGATAAGATTTCTGATTTTCGTAGAGCTCACCGTTTCGCCAAGCAGATCATACTGGCCTACTTCAAATACTTCATATTGGTAGACCGATTTAAGTTCATTCATGATTTCTTTGGTACCAACCCGACCCTTGCCAAACTGATGATCATATCCCAATACAATTGCTTTCGGTTTGAAGTATTTAATCAAGAAATCTTCTATGTAATCTTTGGGTGATTGAGCAGCAAATTCAGGGGTGAATGGAATGACCACCATATGATCTACTCCCAACGATCTGAACAGACTGGTCTTTTCATCGAGGGTATTGAGCATTTTGAGACTCTGGTCAAAATGATTCAATACCAATCTGGGATGAGGGTGAAACGTAATGAGTATACTTTGGGTCCCGTATTCTTTGGCTTTGGATATTAATGCTTCGATGATTTTGCGATGCCCTTTATGTACTCCGTCAAAGGAACCGACGGTGATCACCGAATGTTGCAATGCAGGAATATCATCTAACCCAAAATGTACTTCCATGTAACTTCTGTCTTGAATCTGCAAAAATCATAATTCTCATTGAATTCCCCGATTTATTTTATGTCAAACAGTATACTTTTAAACCGCTAATTTTGCATCCGAATAATGAATGAGATGACCCGCGGTAGTATCGTAGGCGTCTTTCGTAATTAATCCATTAACATGTCAAGAGAAGAACTACTCGATTTTTTAGGAAAAGTGACAGATCCGATGACCGGTCAAAACCTGGTATTGGCCAATCGTATCCATGACATAAAGATTGAAGAAAGGAATATAACCATTGCATTGGCCTTTCCTCCTAAATTAGATGGCAATGTAAAATCAGAAATCAATTTTAGTATTCAGGAAGCATTTAATTCATTTGCTCCCGGATACAATCTCAATTTGCACTTTGCCAATCAGGAGCCAGAGAAAAGAAAATCATCGACGCTTCCCCAAATAAAAAATATTATTGCCGTTGCTTCAGGGAAGGGTGGAGTTGGGAAGTCTACGGTCAGTGTCAATCTCGCCCTGGGTTTAAAAAATGCAGGTCTGCGGGTTGGTATTTTAGACGCTGATTTATATGGTCCCAGTATTCCTATTATGCTTGGGCTACAAGGTAAAAGACCAAAGGTAGAGCAGGTATACGGAGTTAATAAGATTATTCCTTTGATGGCGTACGGTTTGCCAGTCATGTCTATTGGTTTTGTGGTGGAACCAGAACAAGCGGTCGTATTAAGAGGTCCTCGGTTGGCCGGTGTCATGAAACAATTCTTAGAAGAATGTTTATGGCCTGAATTGGATATACTCGTCATCGATCTTCCACCGGGTACGGGCGATATACAGTTGACCTTGGTTCAGACAGTCGCTGTTACGGGTGCGATTATTGTCACGACGCCACAGGAAGTCGCCATCGCAGATGCTATCAAAGCTGCGAATATGTTTCAAATGGATGGTATTGGCGTTCCGCTTTTAGGCATCGTCGAAAACATGTCATGGTTTACACCGGTCGAATTAAAAAGCCATCGATATGAAATATTTGGCAAAGGAGGAGGCCAGAAGCTTGCATCATTATACCACACGAATCTGTTGGGTCAAATACCACTGGTCATGTCTGTAAGAGAAGGAGGAGATACCGGTAAACCCATCGCATTAAATGATGATCGTGAAGAAATCACCGAGCAATTCAAAATACTAACTAAAAATGTTATGGATGCATTGAATCATCGAAACGAAAAGTTAGCTCCGACACAAAAAGTAATGGTTCAGTCATAATTGTATTAGCTTTTGAAAGAAACCTGGAACCAAATTCGAGTCCAATTACCTATAGGTTTTGAAAAATCAGGTTGTTTGAATAAAAAGCTAACAGGAAGCCTTATTCACAATATAATTTTATTATCATTAAGTTTGAGTGAATAGGGGAAAAATGGATCTTAATTTAAAGATATATTAAATCAGAAATTCCATAACATGTTGTCTTTATTAAGAAATGAGAAAGGTCATTCGATTTTATGTTTATCACCGGCACTCCAAAAATAGACTAACTTTGCGTTCGATGGCTCTGACAAAGAAATCCAAGGAAAAAAAAATACAGGAGATTGAAACTGTACTGAACGAGGTGCGACCGCACCTTGCAGCGGATGGTGGAGATGTTTCAGTCATTGACATTACCGATAATCATGAAGTTAAGATCAAATGGCTTGGAAATTGTGAGTCATGTTCTATGTCGACCTTTACCCTGAAAGCCGGTATTGAACAAGTCATAAAATCAAAATTTCCGGAAGTCAATTCAGTCATCGCCGTTTCCGAATGAAAAATATCCACTGGGATAGAAATGCTATCAATGATTTGATCCACGAACTGCGATCTTTTCTATGTGTAGGCCTTGATACTGATATTGAAAAATTACCAAAGCATCTGGGAAAAACGCCCGCTGCCATGCTTGAATTTAATCGCAGGATCGTAGATAAAACCCTTCCATTTACAGTTGCTTATAAAATCAATACTGCATTTTATGAACCATTGGGTCCTGATGGATGGCATGTCATAGAAGAAAGTATTCAATATATTAAATCTCTAAATAGGTTTATCATTCTCGATGCCAAAAGAGGAGACATTGGCAATACCAGTACGATGTATGCGAAAGCCGCCTTTGAACAGCTCAATGCCGATGCAGTGACTGTATCACCGTATATGGGATCTGATTCGGTAAAGCCATTCTTAGCTCAAAACGGCAAGTGGACCATCGTCCTGGCTTTAACCAGCAATGAAGGGGCGCAAGACTTTCAATTAAAAAAATTGGAATCAGGCAAATTTCTTTTTGAAGAAGTCCTGGAGCTTACTAAATCATGGGGAACAAATGATAATATGATGTTTGTAACCGGGGCTACTAAGTCTGAATATTTTCATACAATTCGGTCGATTCTTCCCCACCATTTTCTGTTGGTTCCAGGCGTTGGAGCACAGGGAGGTAACCTGGAAGAACTTTTAGCCTATGGAGCAACGATAGAAGGCGACCTATTGATCAATGCTTCAAGAAGTATCATCTATGCCTCTGTTGATCAGGACTTTGACCAGGCTGCATCGACGGAAGCTCAATATTTGCAGAAAATCATGAGTAAATTTGTCTGAAAAAAGATTCTCTTTTAGAATTTTCCAATCACTTTTGTTGTTAATTTGAAAATTGATATAAATGTTAAGTCAATCTGTATACATTCAAAAATTATTTTTCTTTTTATTTGCGTCTGCTTTATTGACTACCGGTTGCACTAAAAAGGCAGCCAATGCGACCGCTAAACCCGTTGAATCTCCTAAAACCTCTGTCGGGGCCAGCTCCCCAAAAGCTATAACAGGATCGGACGCTGAAGCGATAACCATCTTAAAAGGATATATTGATGCGATGGGAGGTAAAGAAAAAATGATGTCAGTAAAGTCCATGATGACGAAGTCGGTTGCCAACAGCCCAATGGGTGATATTACGATTACTCAATATGTAAAAAATGGTAAAAGTGCGATGAAAGTCGAGGCCGGTGGTACTACGGTTTCAGAACAAATATTTGACGGCACCAATATTTATGTGTCTGCGATGGGACAAAAACAAACTTTGACTGACCCTTCCATGGTGAAAGCAGCAAAAAAACAAGCAGCCATTTTTAGCGAAATAGACCAATTAATAAATGATAAAGAAATCAAAAAATTTGGTGGATTGGTTGAATTGGATGGGAAAAAAGTAAATAAAATCACTACAATCGATGAAGATAAAAAGGAGACGGTTCAATATTTTGACCCAGTATCCAACCTTCAGGTAAGAACCGTTTCAACGGTAGATGCCTTGGGTCAAAAAGTCACCCAGACGATGGACTTTAGTGATTATAAAGAAGTAAATGGGATAAAATTTCCACATTCCATCAAAATGTCCGGCGGATCGGTTCCATTTCCCATGGAGTTGAAAATCACAGCACTGATGATCAACAGCGATCTACCAGATGCATTATTTAAAATGAATTAATTATTTTTCGAACAAAATTTAAATATTTTAATACCAATGAAAAAAATTCTCTTCCTGTTATTGATCGCTGCAAGTCAGATATCCAATGCTCAATCTGATGCGCAGGCAGTCGACATTCTCAATAAATTCATCACCGCCTGCGGCGGTACTGAAAAGCTTGCCGCCGTAAAAAGCATGATTCGTAAAATGGAATCCTCCACACCGTTTGGAAGTGGCGAAAATGAAACTTTATATAAAAATGGTAAGTTTTATGCAAAGACTACCATGGGTGGTAATGTTGTGATGGAACAAAAATACGATGGTAACCGTGCTTATGTAAATGGCATGCAAGGTTCACAAACCATCGATGATGAAAAACAACTGAAACAATATTCCTCACAGGGTAAGCCATTTCCATTGCTGGATTTTGAGAAAAGCGGTGCTACCTATAAATTAGCAGGTACTGAAAAAATAGATGGAAAAGATTGTAATAAAATAGTAGCTACTGACAAAGATGGTGAATCGTCCAATTTGTTCTTTGATGCTTCCACCAATTTGTTGGCCAGGATGTCACAAAAACGTGATTTTCAGGGTCAGGAAGTAGAAAGTATTTTTGATTTTGGAGATTATAAAGCTGTTGAGGGCATCCTATTCGCTCATATGATGAAACTCAATCTGGGTCAATTTGCGATCGATATGAAATTAATTGAAGTCAAAATCAATCCTGAAATCGCTGACAAGACCTTTCTGATCGAATAAAAAATAAAATTATTTACCAAAATGATTGAAGGCTCTTTCGAAAACTCGAAAGGGCTTTTATATTTTATACGAAGGGCAGCGGATTTGAAAATCGATCGTTTTTAATAAACAGCCCCTGTAAAAAAACTTTCTGAATAGACTCAAATGTATAATTGCAAAAACAGGGGCTGCGCTCTCTCTTTTTAGCTAACGTAAATTTGATCCGAAAAATTTCGTTTCATACGAAATCTAGGCAAATCATCTATTGATATTTATTGCACTCTTTTAACTTTGAGTATTTAATTGACATTGTACTTAAGTTGAAATTAACCATATAGATGCTCATTTTCAATACGTTGCATTTAAATAAATTGAAAATGAAGTTTGTCCAATCTTTGCTGTTTACCTTAACATTCATTGGTTGCAGCAGTTATTCTAAATCCAGGATGGGCATTCAAATTCTGACGGGCAGTGACCTTAGATTGGTTGGGAGATCCGATCTAAATGCTTCTCAAGAGCTGGAAATGATCAGTTCTGCCTGTCATTTTGGAGTTTCATTTGAGGTCATGAAATTTCCATTTTTGCCCGGACCCAGGATGCGGACAATCACAATTTTCTTCAATTTTCACTCGATGGTGTATACCAAAAAAAGATAAGAATCGAAGGCAACTCAAAGGAGCCGTATAAGATCAGGGTAAATCAACCCGGAATCCACACGATTTGGATTTATAAAGCGACCGAAGCCCATTCAGGTCCCATATTCATCCAAAAAATACAGGGCCAACGGGTAAACCCGATCTCAGAACCAAAGGCAAAGCTGATAGAATTCATTGGTAACAGTGTCACTTGTGGAGCAGCATCGGATCCATCTGACTTGCCTTGTGGTCATGGGGCTTATCATGATCAATGTAATTCATTTATGGCTTATGGACCAAGAGTCGCAACCGAATTGGGACTGCGTTTTATAATCAGCAGTGTAAGTGGTATTGGCATCTACAGGACCTGGAATAAAGAAGGGGAAGATGGCCCATCAATGCCAATGGTTTGTGAACATACAGACTTTCAGTATAAGAGTCCCCGAAAATGGGATTTCAATACATATTCCACGGAGGTCGTCAGTATTGCCCTGGGTACTAATGATTTAAGTATTGGTGATGGACGTATCCCAAGAACAAAATTTGATTCCACTCTTTTCGTCCATCAATATATGGCTTTCATCACGTCGATTAAAATGCATTATCCTAAAACTCAAATTGCTTTATTATCCAGTCCACTGGTAAATGGAGAAAATAATGAATTGTTGAGACGGATGTTATTGAGAATTAAGGCCCTGGCGGATGGTCTGTATCCAAACGATAAAAAAGTGGTTTATCATTTTTTCGAACCAATGATGGCTCATGGATGTTCAGGTCATCCTAACGTGGAAGAGCAGGAGAAATTAGCGAATAAATTAACACCATTTTTTAGAGAGCTCGTAAAATGATGGAATGACCTATATTGAATAAAAAGAAAATGGTTTTAGAAGTAGAAAGAGAGATCCATTGGACAAATTTACAATTGTGTTTTGTGAAGTATTATAGAGCTTTTACTTCTTTTATTAAATTTTCAAGAACAGACTTGGCATCTCCAAAAAGCATTTTGGTATTATCATTATAGAATAATGGATTGTCAATACCTGCATAACCACTACTCATCGATCTCTTCACAACCACTACCAATTTGGCTTTCCATACTTGAAGTACCGGCATTCCGTAAATCGGACTTGATGAATCTTGTTCAGCGGCAGGATTCACTACATCATTAGCGCCTAAAATCAAAACGACATCGGCATTAGGAAATAAATCATTGGCTTCTTCGAGTTCTTTTAGCTTTTCATACTCTACATTAGCCTCAGCCAGTAGGACATTCATATGACCGGGCATGCGACCCGCTACAGGGTGAATGGCGTATTCTACATCGACTCCGTTTGCTTCGAGTACATTTTCAAGCTCTTTAGTAGTTTTTTGTGCCTGAGCTACTGCCAATCCGTATCCCGGGACAATAACTACAGATTTTGCATAATTTAGATTGATTGCAAGGTCACTTGCACTTACTTCTTTGACTGCTCGGGCTGCGCCTCCTTTGGTGCCAGAGGCTGCACCGGCTGTGCTTCCCCCTCCGAAATTACCTATCAATACATTCATGATAGATCTGTTCATCGCTCGACACATGAGGATTGTTAGTAATGTACCGGCAGCGCCTACGAGAATACCACCGGTGAGCATTGCTTTATTGTCGTACAGGAAACCACCACTAGCGGCCGCTATTCCGGTAAATGAATTGAGCAGTGAAATTACTACAGGCATATCGGCTCCACCGATTGGCATTACAAAAAAGATACCATAGATCAATGTCAACATGGCGATTGCATAAAATATCATTTTTGACGAATCAGGTCTTGCCATTACCAGGTATACGGCCAGCACTACGATCAATCCTAATAAAGCCAGATTAAATAAATGCTGTCCCTTAAAAGAAAAGTCTTTTATTTTTCCTGCAAGTTTACCCCAGGCCACTATGCTTCCCGCAAACGAAATAGAACCAATGATCAAACCGAGCAATATAATCGCTAAAGTACCGCCACTGAGTCCATGGAAAAACCCGGCTTGTCCGATATGATCATGCGTCAAATGATTAAATTCTATAAAAGATATCAACGCAGCACATGCTCCACCCATACCATTGAATAAACTTACCATCTCCGGCATGGCTGTCATTTTTACTTTTTTAGCAGCCATCCATCCTACCGCAGTTCCGATCACTAATGCTCCGAAAATCCAGGCATAGTTATGAAGACCATTACCCGCTTCGTCCTTGTATAAAAATATGGTGCCCAGGATGGCCAGGATCATACCCAATGCAGCAATCTGATTTCCTTTCCGTGCCGTGGCTGCATTCGAAAGCATTTTAAGCCCCAGAATAAAAGTTACTGCGGCTACGATATAAATAAGAGTGAGTATTGATTGGCCCATTATTTTGATTTCTTTTGCTTAAA
>CALMKY010000192.1 GCA_937867195.1 uncultured Saprospiraceae bacterium
ATCCACCCGTTCCAATGTATCGTGGGAAGAATCATATCGCACCAACGCGGATTGGGTACAATTATTCAGGATATAATAGCCATTGGCAATTTTATGCCCGTTGAGTATTTTGTTTTCTGCGATCTTATTTTGAGCATACAGTTTTTGAATGATATCGGCATCGAGATTGGAGATTTCGATCATTCCTTCTGCCAGCAGGCTCATATCTTCCACCTTGCCGGTTAGATAATCCTGGGCTTCAATATTCAGTGCTTTTGCTTTAATGCGCAGATTGATATCTTTTGTAACCAGGATGACTTTATTGGACTTATGTTGTTGTTTTAAATACAAAGCTGCATTTAATATTTTATGATCATTCTTTCCATGACCAAATACCGTTTCGGCATTGGTTTTGAGATCCACATTGATTTCGTTTAATATCTTTAATCTCCCCAGGTAGTCTCCGATTTTGATCCAGGTATTTAGATTTTTTTCGCTGGATAGTTTATCCAAAAAGCGGATGACCTCCCTTGCTTCGAAATTTTTAGTGTCATTTCCTATTTTAAACTGGTCGAGCTCTTCCAACACGGTGATGGGTATGACGATATCGTTTTCTTTAAAGCTCCTGATCGAGTTATGATCAAACAACAGCACAGAGGTATCCAGCACAAAGATCTTAGGCATAATCGTGTAGTTTTCTTAATATTAAAAATAAATTTAATATGTTTTATTTAAATAATCAAAGTTTTTTTTGTTGAATTAATACAGAGATAATATGAAGCATGGATTCTATTGACCATGCACAAGATATTTAACACTATGAAAATTCATTTTCGCTCCAGTCATCGGGACCTCGGTTATTTTATGTAGGATTGATTATATCATTTTGTATATCCGGTATTTTACAAAATCACCGGGATGCTGGAAACCCGAAAAATTAATACAAAATTTCCTGAATCTGAGGAAAACAAATGGTAGAATACATGATATCGGGCGAATTTAAAAATCAAAGGTCAGATTCATTACAAATTAGAAAAGTAAAAGAATTTTCTAAAAAATTTCGCTTCATCCACATCGTACAGGTTATGGTTACACTAAATAATTATAACCTTTTTATATACGCTATTTCCTGATTTCAAATTTATCAAGTTCTTTCCCTGCATCGCTCAATTGTCTGCATGTAAAATGATTTCCGTCAATATCGATGATGCTGATGCTATGTTCCAAGGCAGAATAGTTACAGGTAAATTTTTGCCAGGTATCGGGATCGTTGGTTTGCTCGGGATTGTATAATTCCTTGCCTCCGGCTCCTGAAATAAGATATATAACACCTTTGGGTGTTGTATTTTTTTTGCCATCAAATTTTTTGTCAAGATGCCACAATCCATTAACAATTCTACCTCTAGGGATATTTAAATTTCGCCCACCCAATAATAATGCACCCATATGATCCGGGGCAAATGTCAAGGGATATGTCCTCTGATAATTATGCACATGGCCTGTAAAGACTACATCGACTTGATATTTTTCAAAAACAGGTGAAAGCAATCTCATATGCTGCTGCTCGTAATGTTCCCTGGACGAGTTAAACCCGGGATGATGAAATACTACAAAATGCCAGGTAGCTGAAATTGATTTCTGTAGATCAGTAGCCAACCACGATTGTAATTCTTTATCTGTCCAATCCACATAAGGGTTTGAATCCAGAAAAGTAAAGTGTGCATTACCATAATCCATCGAGTAATTGGTCATCACTGGATATCTTCCTCCGGCAGCATCGATAAAAGCTTTTCGATTTGTTTCATTGGCTATTAATTTTGGCACCGCAGCACTTCCTTCCGTCATTCGAGGTCCGTTTAATGGAAGACTCCACAGCGTATAATAAGATAATGCATCAGGAAATGTATCGAGATTGCGAGTTTCTGAATCGTGATTACCTGTAGATGGAACAAATGGAATATGCCCCATCAGATCGATACCCCCGGTATCTTCTTTCTTAGCATTGTACACATTAAAAAAACGAGTGTCATACTCCGAGAGCAATCCACGATCATATACAATATCTCCGGGTATCACGACCAGGTCAGGATTTGCTTGTTTTAATTGTTGAGCGGTTGTTTTTTGCTCGTGCGTACCGGCACCAAGATCACCGATTACGGTAAATCGATACGATTGGTTGGGGGATTTGATACTTTGTCCTGTTGATCGAAGTACTTCACGGTCATCCGATATAATTCTATAGTCAAATTTTTGATTTTCCTCGAGATTTATTATGGTTGCTATATATAGTTTTCTGGGTTTTATATTCATTTGATTTAAATTCATTATCTGCGGAGGATCTGCTCTTCTCCATTTCTGATCATTCTTGGATTTTGTTTCTACATTCCAGATATGATCTTGTACATCCGTCACCCATAAGATCTGAATACTATGGATACTTGGCGTGGATCCTACTTGCAAATATGGTTTTACTATAAAGGCGGACGATTCTTGTGAAAATGTTTTATTGAAAAGAATCAAGCAATAAAATAGTAATCGACTTTTCATTCTCTATTTTTAAAAACAAATTTATCTTTTTTAAAACAAACTTAAAGGAATGAATTAGTCGAACACTCCGATTTGTATTATGCAAATATTAAATTAAGTTTAAAATTGAATTAATTCTATTTGTTTAATTTTTTACTTCATGAATTCATAACATATACTTTGTATACAATTTATACCTGATTCAGAACTTTCCGGAAAGTTTTGAAAATCACCCCCGTCAAATATTTTAATTCTATTTCGGCAGCATGCTGTGCTGCTACCGCCTACTGTTGTATGTATGCCATCCGCAAGCCCTTTACGATATTGACATTTGATCCTATTTTATATTGGGGTATATCGTATAAAGTCTGGTTGATTATTGCTCAGGTATTGGGCTATGCATTGAGTAAATCGATCGGGATCAAGTTAATCAGCGAATTGAAACCTCAAAACCGTCTGGCTTTTTTATATATCATCATACTAGTCTCCGTTATTTCGTTATTCTTGTTTGCTATTACACCACCTCCATACGGAATTGCCTGTTTGTTTTTTAATGGGCTACCCCTCGGTTTGGTATGGGGAGTGGTGTTTAGTTACCTTGAGGGTCGTGTGCTGACCGATGTCATGTCGGTCCTGCTTGCAAGCAGCTTTATTTTTTCATCAGGATTTGTAAAAAGTATCGCATCTCAAATCATGGATAGCGGGATTAAACCAATGTGGGTTCCTTGTATCACAGGGCTGGTATTCATTATTCCATTTTTCATCAGCAATCTATTGCTCAATCATTTTCCCGGCCCTGATGAAATCGATATCCGGTCAAGAGTCGTCAGAAAACCAATGGTCAAAGAAGATCGAATTCGTTTCTTTCTAAAGAATAAATGGATTATTATCTTACTCACCATCGTATATATATTGCTTAGCGTCCTGCGGGATTTCAGAGATAATTTTGCTGTTGAGATACTTAAGAATTTTGGCAAATCAGACCTTTGGCAAATCGCCCGGATCGAATCCAACGTCAGCTTCATTCTGTTGATTACGATGTCCATGATGGCCATCATTCAAAATCATCTTACCGCGATTCGAATCATTCATTGGATCATGTCCGCCGGATTTTTAATAGCTTTTGTCTCTACGATCGGAGTATACCGACATTGGGTATCCGGTGTCGAATGGTATTGGATCGTAGGTATCTGCATATTTATGGGGTACATTCCATTTAATTCGATATTTATAGACCGGCTGATATCCGTTTTACGGCATCCTTCGAATGCGGGCTTTCTGATGTACTTCATGGATTCCGCAGGTTATTTGTTTTCTGTATTGGTCATGATTTCAAAAGAATTGATAAAGTTACCTATAAATCATGCACAGTTTTTTATGCAGATGGTGATCAGCATGAGTGTTATAGGTTTCATTTTATCGCTTGTGTCTTATAATTCTATTGAAAAAAGTATACATAAAAAATGGCAAAACATTACATTGTAATTGGTGCCGGTGTGGTCGGACTGTCTACAGCCTATCATTTGCTTTCGTTGGGTCACCGGGTTACTATTTTAGAAAAAGAATCAAAAGCCAGAGGAGCATCGGTTCGCAATTTTGGTATGATTTGGCCCATTGGCCAGCCTCTTGAAACCTATTATGAGACTGCATTATCATCCAGATCTACCTGGTACAAACTGGCAAGGCATTGTGAATTTGAAATCGAAAATTCAGGATCTTTACATCTGGCTTACCATATTGAAGAACAATCTGTTTTGGAAGAATTCATTCAAAAGGAAACAAAATATAGAAACATCAATTGGTTAACTCCGGAAAAAACCATACAAACCTCTCCTACAGTTAAATCACAGAATTTAAAAGGGAGTATGATGAGCCGGGATGAATGTATTGTAGATCCCCGCAAAGCTATATTTCAAATCGCCCATTGGCTTGATGAACAACCAAATTGTACGATTCATTATAATTCTTGTATCACCATGATACAGGAAAATGCATGTTATACCTTTGATAAAAAATACGAAGCGGACAAAATATTTATATGCACTGGCAGAGACATAGATCTTTTATTTCCTGAATATTTAAAAAATAAAGGTGTCCTATGCGAATTGCAAATGATGCGCACCGGAATACAACCCAATCATTTTAGGCTGGGCCCGTCGATTTGCGGAGGACTAACCTTGTTACATTACGGGGCCTTTAATAAGATCGATGCACTCAAGGATCTTAAAAGCAAAATAGAATCTGAACATAAACCCTATCTTGATCATGGTATTCATGTAATGGCATCTCAAAACCAGGCTGGTGAAATCACCATCGGCGATAGTCATCAGTATGCCACCTCATTTGATCCGTTTATAGATGATTCCATCAATCAATTGATTCTGGAGTACCTGAATTCCCTGTGCAGTCTTCCTTCCGGAAAAATCGAATCCTATTGGAAAGGTGTGTATTATAAATCAACTTTGCCTGAACCGTTTTTAATTGAATCTGTCACCCCCTATTGTACCGTGATTAATTGCTTTGGTGGAGCCGGAATGACTTTGGCATTTGGCATTATTCAAGACAAAATCGATAATTTTGCATAACGAAAATAACAAGACCGGCATGGGATTCGATAGAATAGCAAAATTGATCCGCACCATTGGAATGGTCTTATTCAATCTGATCCTCTTTTTCTTGTTTATTGAATACATACAAGTCAATATTTATTCTTATCCCACACCGCATCCTTTTACCGGTAATACTTTTTACAATCCGTATCAAAATGAAGATGTCAGTAATTGGATAAAGGCAAATTTTCATGCTCATTCCAATCATTGGAAAGGTATCTTCAACGGCAATCAATCGGAAGATGAAATAGTAAAAAAGTATCATGAGATGGGTTATGACCTCGCTTGCATATCGGATTATGAATCCTATTCTTCAAAAGAATTTCTGCCTGTCTATGAGCATGGCTTTAATATATCGAAAACGCATCAACTGGTATTCGCTCCGCATTGTGTTAATTATTTTGACTTACCTTTCTATCAAAACATCGATACCAAGCAGTCTGTCCTGGCGAGTCTGTCCGGTCAGGATGAAATGGTATCGCTCAATCACCCTCAATTGTGGTCGGGTTATACCGATGATGATTTGAAAAAATTACAGGGATATAATACCCTGGAAATAGCTACTCATAGCGGTGTTTTTACGCATGCCTGGGATATTGCCTTGTCATCCGGTCACCCTGCCTGGTTAATGGCCAATGACGATATCCATGATCTCAACAGGACAGATCATGTGGGTGTTTGCTGGAACCTGGTAAAGCCTGATACAAGCTCCAAAAACTTATTAGATGATCTCAAGACGGGGAAATCTATTGGTTTCATTGGTCATGGGGGTATTCAGGATCCAATCTTTAAATCGCTCAGCGTGGTTTCGAATACCTATCAATTGAATTTAAATTACCCTGCAAGTACGATCTCCCTGATCGGCCAGGATGGAAAAGAATTAAAAACCGTTTTCGATGTATCTCAACTGACCTATAAACTATTGCCCACCGATACCTATGCACGTGCAGAAATCACCACGGATAAATCAAAAATATATCTGAATCCGGTTATCCGGTATCATAATTCTTTAAACCTTATCAATTCTTTTACGGTCAAAATAAATGTATTAAAGACGGTTTTATTGAAAGGATCGATTGGGCTCCTGTACATTTTGATTTTTTGGCTTATGAATCGGGTCTGGATTTTAAAAAGGGGTAACCCTAATAAGAATTTACTGCTGGCCGGCAAAAAATAAATCTAAAAGGCTTCATAAAAAATTAATATACCTTTAATAGGAATTAAATATTTTTGTCTCTTTCGTATTTTAAACCAGCTGAAAAATGAATTTCAATAAGATTTTGACCTTTTTAGTACCAAAAAACTCCTTGTTTTTTGAGCAATTTACTAAATCAAGCAATAACCTGGTATTAGGTGCTGATTTACTGCTCAAAGTAATTTCAAAAGGTTCTTTTGAGGATCGCCTGGAGCTCGCAGAGCAAATGCATCCCATAGAATTAAAAGGGGACGAAATCACCCATACTATTTTCAGTGAACTCAGTGCTAATTTCATTACTCCTTTCGATAGAGAAGATATCCATGAACTAGCCTCTTCGTTGGATACCATTCTGGATACGATGGATGGTATTTGCAAAAGGGTAAAATTGTATAAACTGGAAGAAGTAAGTCCTGAAATGATCCAATTGGTGAAGTTGGTCAAATCAGGAGTCATGGAAATTCAGGCTGCCATTGACGGACTTAAAGACATGAAAGATCCGGCACGCGTGCGGGAAGCCATAGGCCGAATCGATGAGATTGAAAAACATGCCGATAATATACATAATGAATCGCTAGCTTCGCTGTTTAGTAACGAAAAGGATGCTATTGCATTAATTAAAAAGAAAGAAATATTGCAAAACCTGGAGAAAGCGGTGGACTTTTGTCTTGACTGTGCCAATGTGATTGAAAGTATTCTTATTAAAAATTCCTGATCGATATATCATGTCTACGTTACTGATAGTGATCATTATATTGGCCATTTCATTTGATTTTGTCAATGGCTTTCACGATGCGGCTAATTCTATTGCTACCGTGGTTTCTACTCGCGTACTGACACCGTTACAGGCGGTATTGATGGCTGGAGCATTAAACTTTGTGGCTTATTATGTATTCCAATTAAAAGTTGCCGATACGGTTGCTAAGACGGTCCACGCTGAATACATTACATTGACGGTGGTATTTTGTGGTTTGCTGGCGGCCATTATTTGGAATCTGCTCACCTGGTGGCTTGGTATTCCCAGTAGTTCTTCCCATACTTTGATTGGAGGTTTTGCAGGTGCCGGCATCGCTTCTGCAGGTACATTTAATGCGATAGCAAATGACAAAATCAAGATCATTCTGTTATATATTGTGTTGGCGCCGTTTATTGGTATGATTGTATCCTATGTTCTATCGATTATTTTATTACATATCACAAAATTCTTTAAATTTTCACCGGCTACTATAGAAGCTATC
>CALMKY010000193.1 GCA_937867195.1 uncultured Saprospiraceae bacterium
GTTATATCAATTTATTATCAGACGTCAAAATGGTAATAAAACACGGTATAAAAGTGAAAGGATAGATGATTTATTTTCTTAAATAACCAATGACATCGGCTACTTCCCGATCTGAAAGGCCCAATTGATTCGCTGCCAGCATCAGGCTTTGCGGATTCGATTTTATAGAAAGAATAGAAGACTTAGGAATTTGAGAAAGGTGACCTGTCATGTCTTTCATACTGGTTATAGAACCATCTGAAAGAATAAAACCTTTATACGTTTTATGATCTCTGGTTTGAATAGTTTTTAATTCATATCCAAAAGCGATGGAAGAGGATGGATTCAATACTGCATCGATCAGACTCAGCTTATCAAGTTTATTAACTACAAATGTCAGGTCTGGTCCGATGTCAGCGCCTTTACCCCGGAAAGCATGACAAAGCATGCATTTAGTTGAAAACAATTTCCTGCCATTTGAAGTATCTGCATCCATTTTACTGATCAATTCAGGAGAATACTGATGGTAGCTTTTGTCGGATTTTTTCCAGAATAAATCTCCAGCCACGGCTCTTATTCTGGGATCGGGATTAGTAAACAATATCCGGGCTATGGTGTCACTCAATGTACGATCGATATTGCCATTCGATAAGATTGGGATTAATAACTTTCCTCCATCAGGATCGATGGCTAGTTTGACTGCGGCCTCTGTTTTGATTTTGATGTTCTTGCTATGTACAAAGGTGTTCAAGAAGGCCAGTAATTCTTTATGATGGGGTCTCTGATTTTCCTGATCGTATTTTTTCCAGTCGTATATTAAAGCCCATCCATATAAACGCTTAAAATTAACCCACCAAAATGCCTGAGACCGACTGGCTGAATCTTTTGAAAAGGAAATTTTTATCATTTCCGAGATGGCCAATGAATCATCGATAAATGATAGGGCTGTAATCAATTTAGTTTTTTCTATTGGAGTGGTTTCATTTGATTGAATCAGTCCGGATATTTCGCGTACGGCTTTAGCAGGATGCAAAGTAAACAACAAACCTATTCTGCTTTTTTTATTGATGTTCCCTGATAATATATTTTCATAGACATCATTTTCTTTTTTGTCACAGGCAATGCTGATGGCAGCATTCATCCACTGATCGGAGTCATCGTATCGATCTATAAGCTTTTTTAAGATAGATTTACAATTTTTAAATGGAATATCTCTCACAGCAATGGCAATCTCTCTAAGCATGGGTTTGGATGCATTAACCAGGATAGTATCCATCCAGGGTATAGTCAGGCCTCCGGATGCTTTCATTGCCCTGAATGCAGTCACCTGCATATTTTCATTTCCATCATGAAGAAAAGATACTAATGCAGTAGGATCGGTTTTTGCTAAAATCCATATACCTCTTGCTTTTGTATAACTGTCACTGGAATGAATCAATTTGGTTACCACATTTTGATACTTTCCTGTTTCAGATACGATTTTTTCAAAACCCAGATTCCTGACGTTTATTGCCGGGCTTTGTATAGCTTTTAAAATTCCTTCTTCGGTATTTATATTTATATCAGGCTTTGTCAATTTAACGCCCCGTGGACTGATTCTCAGGATTCTTCCATATCCGAGTGTATCGTGCATAGCATGGCCCCCGACGATGGGATCATACCAATCCGCAATATACATTGCGCCATCCGTACCAAAGCAGACATCACTGGGCCTAAACCACATTCGCTTATCTACAATATCCTGATTCCATTGATAGTTGATATTGTCTTTTGGCAGACTGGATATCAATACATGCCTTTTCATAGAATATCCTGCGCCATCCGGTTGCGGCCAATAAGCATAGATTGCATTTCGACCAGCTTCAGCACTGAGTATCATGCCTCGATATACCTTACCCAATGCATCGCTTTCATTGATGGCCACACCGGTAGGAGATCCCGCACCTGCATTATCACTTACCGGCATGACCCCGGGATCATCCTGGTGCCAATGTGCCGTGAAAATATCTTGCCAGGGGCGCCGGTCTGCCTGCCATGACCGGGTACCATCCTCACTAAAATAACCGGCATTACCGCCTTCCATTACATACGACGTGCGGCAAGCCATGACCTGATCATCATTATCATTCTGCCAAAGATTTCCATAGGAATCAATCATAACCTCATAACTATTTCTAAAATTATGTGCCATGACTTTCAGCTGATTTACATTTTTATTTATTCTCAAAGCAAGTCCACCGACCCAAATCCGTCCATCATCGCTTACCATATTGCCTTGATTGCTTTGATTATATGGGGTACCTCCGGTATACATGCTTCCACTGCGAAGCGTCCAGCCTGACTTGTCTTTGACGATATGGGGACCGGCATTGCCGGTATTGAAATACCAATTGCCATCCGGACCTGCTATTACACTGTGCAGACTGTGATCATGATCGAGACCACCAAATCCTTTTAATATAATTTCTTTTTTATCCGGTATATCATCTCCGTTTTCATCTGTGTATTGAATCAAATTGGGAGAACACGAGACAATTACTTTATTGCCAATCACAGCAATACCCAAGGGTGCCACCAAATCGGTATCCTGTACAAATACTTTGGAAGTATCGGCTACACCATCATCGTTCGTATCTTCCAGAATGACCACCCGGTCTCCTTTTGCAAAATGTTTTCGATTGGGAGAATGTGGATTAAAATCTCGGTAATTCACAGCTTCGGTAACCCAGATACGACCTTTATAATCAATATCCATGTTCGTAGGATTGTAGAGCATCGGACTCTGTGCCCAAAGATTGGCTTGAAGATCTGTGGGCAAATAAATCCTGGTAGAATCCTGGTCAATGATGTCCGAACCCATCATTAAAGTATCAAGATCCGAGGGCCAATCCTTCCTGGTAGACTGAGATTCTGTTCTGCACGAAAAAGTGCCAAAGTAAAAAAGGATTGCCGATAGATAGAATGATACCGGATATGAAACAAAAAACTTTCTGCCTTTCATCATTCTAATTTAGAAAATAATGCAGAGCTGAATATATTTGTTTTCTTAAGTCAGGTTATTTTCAATGATTTTGATATTCAAGGAATTAGGATTGGTGAAATTATTGCGCATACATATTGATTCCTTATTTTTTTCGTTATTTAACTGGAATTTTATAAAAAAAATGAGAGGATTGGTTACAAAAGCAAGAATGGTGTCTACTAATAATAGTATTTCCAGATGAAGGTGATCCGGAAATACAGCGATTCTGAATTAATAGACGCTATCAATTCACCTGGTGAAATGGAAAATGCCATTAAGTATATTTATCGTGAACATTACCAGTTGCTTAAAGTATATGTACTGGAGCACCAGGGAAGCGATGAAGACGCTCAGGATATTTTCCAGGAAGTGATCATGTGTTTTGTAGATATGGTTCAGGGCAATAAATTCAGAGGAGAATCGAGCATCAAAACACTTTTATATTCTTTAAACAGAAATATATGGACCAATCATTTTAGAAAAAAAACACGTTCATCCTACCGCGATACTGTATTTGAAGCTGCCCAGGAAAATATTACAGAAGACGTCACGCATGCAATATCCAAAAGTGAAGCTCAAAAAGAGATCTGGAGCACGGTAGGAAAACTGGGCGAAGCCTGTAAGACGATCTTATTGGCTTTTTACTATGAAAATTTATCTATGAAGGAAATCCTTACCAAGCTGCCCTATGAAAACGAACAAGTGGTACGCAATAAAAAATCAAAATGCCTCCGACAACTGCAAGAGCTTTTTAAAAATAATCCTTTGATCCAACCATTTTAATTGCTATGAATTTGAATGAACTCGACATGGAAATGTTAGAAAGGTATATTGATCATGACCTTTCAGATGATGAAAAATCAAGCCTTGAACAAAGGATAGCCACCGAGCCAAATTTACATCAGGAGTTAAACAGGCTTCAGTTTACCCGGGATGCCATTCAAAATTTTGGATTGAGAAAAAAAGTTGAAAGCATCCATGATGAGATGATGCGTGAAATGAAAGATGCATCGGGTAAAACCATTCAAATCAATATTACCAGAAGGATTTCTTGGTACAGGATCGCAGCATCCATCCTGTTGTTAGCTGGTTTGTTTGGATTGTATAAATATTTGACACCTTCCCCTGACAAATTATTTAAAGACATCGATACTCCTTTTACGATTGGAGTTACAAGGGGATCAAACGATACTGAAGCGTTAGTACAATCCTATCGCCAGAAAGATTATAGCACTGTATTGCAAATATTTTCGACGATCTTAAAACCTCAGGCAAGGGATATCTTTTTCGCAGCACAATCCCATTATGCAAATAAAAATTTTAATCAGGCAATTACCCTGTTTAAGCAAGTCATCGAATTGCAAAAGCAACACCACCAGCTTGATGTCATTGAAGATGCAGAATATTTTATCGCAATGAGCTATATTCAACTCAATCAGTTGGGACAAGCCAGGCCATTCTTAGAAAAGATTCATACAGACCCTAATCACCGATACCATGACAAAGTATCCAGTTTGACTTTGTTGAGGTTAAAATTGGCTCATTAGTTCAAAGAAAATTTTCATTTTCCGCTTTACCAGCATCCTGATTACAGATGGAGGTGAAGGTTGATTTTGATGCCTGGCAAGAACAGAAATCAAAAAGAATAATTTGAAAAAAGCTTAGTCAAAGGTTACAAATGCTGTGATCGTGACGACTAATTCTTATTAAAAGTTATAAATAAAATCATAAACCTAAATTTTTAAGCACGTGAAAAATCAATTATTATTGTTGTTACTGGTTGCTGGTGGGCTATTTATCGTATCCTGCAGTAAATCAGATGTAGACGAATTAAACGAAGGTTTGATCGCGAGAGCCGGCGAACCAGGTAGTGGCGGAGCGGGAGGAGGGGGAGGAGGAACCAACACATGTAATCCAATACAAAGTTTTACAGTCAAAGGCGATTACCGTGCTGGTGAAACTGGCTTATCATCGATCGACGTCTCTTATTCGGTAAAAGCTTGTGTCAATGGTCAGAATCTTTCAGTAAGCGGTATCATTACAGATTATGATACGAAAGAAATCATGTATAATAGTGGTACACTGCCGTTGTCAGGTAAATTTACATTTCGTCAGACCGGTTTGTACGGATTATATCAGGTAGTTCTGTATGTGACCGATTCAGATACTGGTACTTTGGTATCCAGCACGTCCACCGTGGTGGCCTTGGTTCCTAAAAGAGTATAAAATTTTATTATCACATTGTATTGTAATTATGTTCTCAGCTCCGCAAATATCGAATTGATTTGTGGAGCTTTTTTTTGTTAAAATTTTATATTTTGGTTACACCCGGTCATCCTTTGAATACTAATGAAAACAAATAACGATAAAATGCTTATCTCACAAGATTATACCATTACCAAGCTTCGATATTTACTTATTGGCGGAGGGTTGACTTTTTCTTTGCTCTTCGAAGCATGTACTCATGATCAGGACATCAGTCAGGTAGTGAGTCAAAATCCAATAAACAATAGTACTGAATTGCAATCGAGTTATACCAAATCAGCTCCTTCCATTGATGGTAAAGTAGATGCGGAATGGGAGGCATTGCCCAGTCTAACCAACGAAACCGAAGTCCCCAATCCGGGAAATGGATTATTTACAGGTTATATCGGGGAGAAATATTCTTTCTCACTAAAATCGATGTACGATGATCAAAATATTTATTTCTTAGCCCAATGGGGAGATCAGAGCAAAGGTAAAGGTGTACAATCCTGGTATTTTAATCCTGCCACCAAAAGATGGATACAGGAGTCAAACAGTAAGACGTTTGATGTAAACGGTGTTATGACTCGGGATGCTATGGGAATGGATCAATTGGCCTTCCAATGGAATATTGATAATTCAGTAAAGACTTTTTCAACTCAATCATGTTATTCAAGTTGTCATTTGTTTACACCCTATAGAAATTATGCAGGGATCATGATTCCTAACAAAAGTGGCAACCATTATACCAATTTATTAACCGAAAAATTGGACTTATGGTGGCTCAGGCTTGATAAAGAACTGATGAACCATCAAATGGATGACCAATACATTGATTATGCCGGCGGTCCATCTGTCGTGGATACAGTAGGCGGCAATGGAAATGGAAGACATGCAGATGATTTAGTGCCTCCTACACCTTTCAATACCTCCTATATAAACACAAATACAAATCCATCGAATGGTCCGATCAATAACAGGGTCAGCCTTAAACTGGACGGCACAGGAGCAAGTGTAAATGTTCCGGCCTGGATCATTCCAAACGCTCAGGATATAGATTTTATATCATCTCAGGATACCACTTCTGAAGGAAGAGCTCGTAAAGTAACCGGTGTTTCCAGCAATGGAGTGCACAGCTACAATGGAGGTACACTTAATCCTGATGGAGATAATGAATTCTTGCAAAGACCTGGGGTGCATGGGGGACTGGGCAGTAAATGTATACCGGGTTTTATCAGCGGTTCCTATTCAGGTAGTAGAGCGGATTTTCTGGCAAGTGGTACATTTACATCCCAGGGCTGGACGGTAGAATTTAAAAGAGCACTCAATACCCATAATAGTCTCAAACAAGATGTTAACTTCGAATCATTGTCTGATCATCCTTTCGGAATCGCCATATGGAATAATGCTAATAATCAACATGCTATAAAAACCGGTCTAGTGTTAAAATTTAAATCGAAATAACATAAATTGATTTACATATGAATGACTAAACAACTTTAGATTAATTCTTTTCGTTAACTAACATAATT
>CALMKY010000194.1 GCA_937867195.1 uncultured Saprospiraceae bacterium
TGGAGCCGGGGCAGAAGTGACGGCAGCCGGTGTCTTTGCTGAGGTCATTTCTATTGGGGAATATTTATCGGGGTCTTAGGTTTTCGAAATTTCAAGAATACAGACCTATTAAAAATGAATGAATACCATCCGACGGATTTTGAAGAATTGTCATTTTACACTTTATCCCATCCAGATCCTGTATATTTTATTCACCAGCATATCGTCGATGCATACCATGCTCAGACAGCTGATCAGAGAACCAAGCCAATTACGATCATTTTTGCATTGATCGGTCTGCATTTATTCGTAAATAAAAATTACACGGGTAGACAAGTTCAATTAGTCCACATGCAGTTGGCTAAAAACAAAAAAACCTGGCCCATCCTTACCTTACCTGCATCCAGAGGATCCATCCTGGTTTCAGATGTATTGAAAGCAGCACCCGGCATTCAAAGAGATCAAATGATAAAAGAATGGTGCCGGGATGTATGGAATGCCTATGCTGACTGTCATCCGATGATCCTATCAACTGCGACCAACCATTCAGGATAAAAGAAATTCTTTTAATAGATTATCTGGCTTGAACTGGGCTTCTTTTATATTCGAGGTATAAACCTAGAGACTCGCTTTTGATATTCTTTATATTCAGGATATTTACCGGCACTGATCTCTTCACTAAACTGAGCACTGCCTTGAAAAAGCAGAATCAAGAGCAAACTACCTGCAAAACTCCAATTAAGCCATGGGCCACCCGATGAGACGCTAAACAAGTAAAAACTGGCCCAGATCATTTGTTCTGCAAAATAATTGGGATGCCGGCTTACAGACCACAGCCCGGTATCGATAAATCCCTTTTTAAATTCGTCCGGAAGCGGCTCTCCAGATTTAATTTTATTCCATTTAGTTGATTGATATTTCCATTGTTGTTCATCCGCCACCGTTTCATACACAATAAATAAAAACATACACAGTATTACGATGATATCGAATACGGTTACCGGATGATCTTTGTTTTGCAATGCAATGATGGCCGGCAACGTAAACAATAAGATCAGGGCATTTTGATACATAGAAATAAAAAACAAATTGAACAACGCCCATTTCCAGGGTGCGTTCAATTCGGGTTTTGACTTCAATACTTTCCAACGATAATCTTCTTCACCTTTCCAGGGTGGCCATTGATAAGCTCCTTTACGACTAAAATTATAGGTGAGCCGGATACCCCAGATCGTTACGATCACCAACATCAAAATCAATCGTGTGTTCAAATGAGCTTGCAGGCATACATACCCAACGTAGCCAATGGGCAACAAACTCCAAAGTTTATCGACCTGGCTATAATTATGCGTAACGCTGCTCACTGCGAATGCCAAAATAGCAAAGCCCAATGCAGCATAGATTAATTTTCGTACTACTTGCCATTCATAATCAGAAAGAGGTATCCCAAAATAATGATTTACAAAAGGCAAAAGGATCAGAGTCAATATAAGCAACAAGCTGGTGGAAATGATTTTCACGAATTGAAGATACTATCATCTGTACACCTGGCATCATCTTATATCCACTTAATCACGCGCGATTGCCACCTAATCAAAGGCTGGGAATATTGTAAAAACGGCTGGTAGTTTTATCGAATAAAATCACAAAAGCAATTAATATGAAAAATTACATCCTAATTGTATTCACTATACTATATACGATCGGTCATGCACAGATCTCGGGAATTGTCAAAGATGCTCAGACAGGGATACCATTGATCGGTGCATCTATACAGTCCAAATCAGATCAAACTATAGGAACCGTTACCAACTCATCTGGTAGTTTTTACATGAATGCAATCGTTGGAGATTCAATATTAGTCAGTCTTTCAGGTTATGAATCAAAAATCTTCAGTAAGGGTAATGGGTCGAGCTTGCTTTTCGAATTGATTCCATTGCCAACTGGTCTTGAAGAAATAATCGTTACAGGAGTCATGGATGCCCGCAAGCGAATCGAATCATCGATTGCCATCACGACGTTAGACAAATCATATTTAGAAAAAATAGTGCCGAATTCCGCATCGGAGTTATTGCGCAATATTCCGGGAGTCTTCGTACAATCAGCTCGCGGTGAACTACGAAATCAGGTTTATGTAAGAGGTATGGTCTTTGGTGATAATAAATATAATTCGTTTTTTGAAGATGGATTACCCATTCTTTCTGGCGTTACCAACTTCGATCCATCTGGCTTTATCAGATCAGATGTCATGATAGAAAAAATAGAAGCAGTTCGAGGGGGATCTTCTTCCGTAACAGGGGCAAACTCTCCTGGCGGTGTGTTTAATTTTATAAGTAAAACAGGTAGTCATACTTTCGAAAGTGAAATAAGAACAAGGCTTGGCCTTGAGGGTAATCTTCACAATCCTTATGAAAGAATCGAAGGATCTGTTTCAGGACCTTTATCTGAATCCTGGACCTATTCGATCGGTGGGCACTACCGACATGCGGAGGGTGCTAAATATCCTGGCTACGCTTTAAGCCGTGGCGGTCAAGTCAAAGGAAACATTTTAAAAAAATATGATAAAGGTTCACTCAAAGTATATTTTAAATATCTTAACGATCGAACTAAAGATTTTGAATTTACACCTACCCAGGATTTTTCCAATCCACATCCTGCTGGCTCTTTTGAAAACTATAGCAGTGTACTGATCAAAGACCTTGATGTGCACATTCCATCAAATGGTGAAGGAATCCGTGCGCTTGATTATAATTCTAAAGATCTCAATCATTTATCGGATAATTCAATAGGGGCCTTTTGGGAGCACAGAATTACAGAATCATTTAAATCGACCACGGCCATCAAATACTCGCAAAAAAGGTCCGTGGACGTAGGAACATTTATAGTCTACCCAAGTGATCTGACGTCTTTTTTATTTAATTTAATCATTTTAGGTAATGTTGGCAAGTTTGGCACCTATACGTATAAAAATGCGGTTACCGGACGATCCTATGGATCCATCTTACATGATCCGAGTACTTTTGATTTTACAGGAAATCTTACACTTCCAGGTAAAGATGTCATATCAAACGGCGTCTTTTTTACACCATTATATTATTGGGATAATAAATTAAATGATTTATTTTTTCAACAAACTTTTACCAAGCAATTGAATCGATTAAAATTAATTGGAGGATATTATGCAAATAAAAGTCATTTCTCCAATTACGATGCACACACCGGAGCCGGTCTGAGTCTATCTACCATAGAAGATAAACCTCAACCCTTGGTTGTTGAATACACACCTTTGTTTGGTGGGCCTACTGAAATGGTAACAGATAAAAAAGGCGTAGCTCAATACAATACTGGACCTACTACCGGATCACAAAACCTAATCAACACTTTTCATCAATCGGCTTTTGCAGGAGCCAATTGGGACCTGACTGATAAAATACATTTTGATGTGGGATTTAGAAACGAATGGCTACATTTTAAAAATACATACAGATATACACAAGATATCGGCACTAGTAGTACGGGCGGGGCAGATAAAAATTTACTTACACAATATGATAATGGTACTATTACTTTAACACCGTCCGAAACGTATACTAAAAATGCATCGGCCATTTCATACAGTGCTGGTGTAAATTTTAATCTGAATAAACAACTCGCATTCTATGTTAGATTTTCCAAAGGTGCCAAAGTGCCAACAATTGACACCTATCTGTCAAGTCAAACAAACCATTTAATATCTAACGACATTAATCAAAAGACAATACAATGGGAAGGAGGTGTCAAATGGCAAAATCAAAATACAAGACTGTCGATTAATCCGTTTATAAGTTATTTATTGGATGTGCCCAGTACGGGATTTTCTCAGGATACCAATCGAGTTTTTTATCAATTCCCGGTTTTATACAATAAATTTCATACAAAGGGAATAGAATTGGAAATCAACCAAAGAATTACGTCTTCCTTCAGTTTAAGAGCAAATGGAGTTATTCAAAAATATACTTCTGATAAATACAACATTTGGGATGGCGGCATGCTGGGTAAACAAGATGATAAGATCGTCGACCTGGTCAGACCAGATGCCAGCATTTTTGCACCTTCCTATATTTTCAATATTTCACCATGGTACGAAAATAAAAAATGGTATGCCGGACTTAATTATTATACAATTGCACGAAGAAGTGTAAATCCTGATAATGCATTTTATTTACCCGCGTATAGTCAGTTTGATTTAAATATACAATATAAAATATCCCAATCTGCTTCCATCAAATTATCAGTAAATAATATTTTTAATAAATTCGGGGTGATAGAGGCGACTGCCCCTATCCAAGATGGAGTGTTCTTTACCACATTCAATATTTCTACGTTGACTAAAGAATTTGTCCAGAAAAACTCCAATGCAGTTTATTATACGATGGGGATTCAAGCCAGGTCGGCTTTTTTAGATTTTATTATTAAACTATAATTATGAGAAACAGATATATTGGCAGGTTGAGATATTGTTTTTTCGTACCAGGGTTGCTTTTACTCTGTGTACAAAATGGTCTTACTCAAACTCATACGTTAGATAGCCTTAAGATTGAATTATCGAAACATCCACAAAAAGATACAATTCGTATCGATATCCTTGCATGGTTGGCCATCGAAAATGAGACTATCAATCCGATACAAGCCATTGATCATATCCAAGAAGCCATTTCCATTGCAAAAACATTAGTTAAAAGTGAACGTGAATATGGATTGTGGGCGATCCTGGGATGGCAGTATATGCACATCAATGACTTTCCCAGTGCGATTGAAACATTTCAGGAGATTCTCAATCGAAGCCCTAAAGACAGTGAACGATACTGGACAGCACTTCAATTTATTGGTATGGTTTATAAGCAACAAGGTGATCTGGACAAAGCGCTGGAATATGCCCGGTTGGTAAATGATGCCGGAAAGAAAATAATGGCTAATCGAGGAAAATTTACAGACACCCGGGCCGGAGTGGGGAATGCTTGGAATTTTAGTGAATTGTATTTTAAAAAAAATGAACTTGATTCTGCCATCATCTACAGTCGAATTGCCTATGAAGAATTAAAAAAAGTGCCAATCGAAGTCGGTTATCAATTCAGACCTCAGATTTCGTTGTTGATGGCTCGTGCTTATATAAATAAAAAAATGAAAGATTCGGCCAGGGTATATTTAGATGACGCTTTAGAATGGGATGGCAAAAGCTATTCAGATCTGGTCAGTTCGGAATTAAAATCTGCTTACGCTACATGGAATTTTTTTTTTGGTAATCTTGATACTGCTAAATATTATGCTGTCCGGGCAATGAATAAATTTACTACCCAATCCCGGTATGATATGATCATTGAGAGCAGTCAATTGCTTCGTAAAATAAGTGAAAAGCAAGGTGACTATATTAAGGCTTTACAATACGTTGACATCGAAAACAATGCCAAAGACTCTATGATCGGTTTTGATAAAATAAAGAAAACGCAAGCCATGCATTACGAAATGCAACTCAAAGATCAGCAATCGGTTAATGCTCAAAAAGAATTAAAACTCAATAATAAAATCAGATTAATGGGATTGACCAGCATCTTTATTTGCTTCGTAGGAGTCGGTCTTTATACAAACATTCAGCGCAGAAAAAAAATCATTGATCAGCTCAATAAACAACAAAAGACAATAGAAAATCAGAAATCCCAATTGCATGTCTACATCGACGAATTAAAACAAAAACAAACTCAACTAATCCATGCAGAAAAAATGGCTTCTCTTGGGGAATTGACAGCCGGCATAGCTCATGAAATACAAAACCCTTTAAACTTTGTAAATAATTTCTCTGAGATTAATAAAGAATTGATGTTTGAGTTAAAAGAGGGTATCAAAAAGAAACAACCCCTTCATTCCGATGAAATAAATGACCTGATTGACGACCTTGAGATCAATACTTCTAAAATCAATCTTCATGGCAAGCGCGCTGAATCCATAGTACGATCCATGCTCGAGCATTCACAGACTAAGTCCGGCTCAAAACTGGATATTGATCTGAATGCACTTATCGAGGAGTACATTAAGCTTGGTTATCATGCGATCCGTGCAAAAGATGCTAACACCGCAGGATATCAGAATGCGAATGTAAACATCATCACCGAGTTAGACCCTTCTATCATTACATGTAGAATCATACCCGCCGAATTTGGACGGGTATTGATTAATTGCTTTAATAACAGCTTTTACTCCATGATGGAAAAACAAAAAATCTCAGACCTGCAGTATCATCCGACTTTAACCGTAAAATCAAAACTTCTACATAATAAAGTAAGCATCAGCATACATGATAACGGAATGGGTATATCGGAGAATATATTGAATAAGGTTTTCCAGCCATTTTTTACCACAAAACCAACCGGTCAAGGTACCGGCCTGGGTCTGTCCCTCAGCTATGATATTATCACGAAAGCTCATGGAGGCACAATCCACATAAATTCAAAAGAAGGTGAATATTGCGAGTTTATGATAGAACTATCACCTTGAGAAGTTCGCGCGGTAAATACCAATACGATATAGTATCTTTACTTTAATACCGGTATTGGACTTTATGAAAACAAAATTTGTAGTTTGGCTGATTCTGTATTTTCATTTAGTTATTCAAGGACAGGACAGTTTTTACTTAATAAATGATCGTCTGAATCGGGCTTTGATTCAAGAGAATACCGATTCATTAAAATTAGTTATTTACAACCAACTGATAGAGCATTGGAAGAAAAAGAATTTTAATACGACCATAGATTATATTAAGCAAGCAATTGCTTTTTCAGAAAAAAATAATCTTACGAACTATATAGACGGATTCAAGGTACAGTTGGGATTTCAGTATATGCAAGTCGGCGATGCCGTGAGGTCCATTGAAATTTTTAATGACCTCAAAAAAAATTTAGATCCTGTTACTCAGGCGGAATATTACCAGATGTGTCTTGCATTTATTGGCATGAATTATGAGAATATAGGTGATTTCAAAAAAGCTTTGGAATATACCTTGTCTTCTCGAGACATTACGGACGAACTATGGAAAAACGGAAAAGCGCTGGACCGGCGAGGTATATTAGGAAATCCACATAAAATAGCCGTATATTATTTAAAAATGAATCAATTGGATTCTGCTTTACAGTATGGAAAATTAGCGGAGGACAGGTTGCGACTTGAACCACTAACCGATTACAATCGATTTTTTAGCTGGTATATCAAAACCACGATGGGCGATATTTATACTAAATTAAAGAATTACAATCTTGCAATGGCAAATTACATTGTGGCAGAAGATGAAATAAAAAATAATAATAGCAAAGAAGATATTCCGCCATTGTATATGGGAATGTCAAGATTGTATGCTGATAAAAAAAAATTCGAAGCGGCTACCCGATATGCCTTAGAAGCTTTTCAAGTCGCTGATACGCTCAGACTATATCCTTTGATGATGGAAAGCAGTTTCTTACTGAAAGATATCTACACAAAGAGAAATAAAATGGATTCTGCCTTTTATTATTATGACCAGGGAATCAAAGCTAAAGACACCATATTTAATGCCAACATAGCCCGAAAAATCGATGCGTATGAATTTGAAGAAGAGAAGAAAAAAACAGAATTAGCATCACTCCTGTTAAAAGAAAAAAATCGCAAAAAGCAAAATATGCTTGGCTTAGCCGGGGTTCTCTCTTTATTGGGGGCAGGATTTTTTTTTCAACAAAACAGGATTAAACAAAAACAAAATAAGATATTGGTTTTAGAAAAAATCGATTTTTTACGACAACGCGAACTTCTCAAACAAGAAGTGGAAAAATTTGAAACGCAAGCACTCAAGGCTCAGTTAAATCCTCATTTCATTTTTAATTGTATCAATAGCATCGACGCACTGATTTTTAAAGATGATAAATTTAGAGCGACGACCTATCTCAATCGTTTTGCCAGGCTTCTCCGAAACATTTTAGATCAAAGCAAAAGCCAATTAGTTACCCTGACAAAAGAAATAGACACCATAACACTCTATTTAGATCTTGAAAAATTTAGACACAACAATAAATTTGAGTATTATTTAAATTTAGATTCTAGTGTCAATCCGGATGCTTGGTTGGTACCGCCTATGTTGTGTCAACCCATTTTAGAAAATGCCATTCTGCATGGACTTAAAAATAAAGAAGGTAACGACGGTCGCTTGGAAATTAGGTTTACCAGCACTGAAGCTGATCAGTTAACAATATGCATTCATGATAGCGGCATTGGACGAAAAGCCGCTGCTCTTATTCCATCATTTAAAGAAAACTCATACGGTACGGAAATTGTGGTTAACCGCTTAATAAAATACAATAAGGATCAAAGAAATCCCATGTTGATCGAAGACCTCTACGACGAGCATTATCTCTCCCTGGGTACCCGAGTTACTTTATCATTAAATAAAATCAATTCATATGACTCCTATCAAAACAATTGTTATTGATGATGAAGAAAATGGCAAACAAGTACTCATCGACAAAATCAAGATCTATTGTCCTGACCTGGAAATCATCGGTGAGGCGAGTAATGGACTCGAAGGCTTGGCACTGGCGCATCGGCTCAAACCTCAGCTCGTATTCCTTGATGTGGAAATGCCTAAAATGAATGGCTTTGAAATGCTCAAACAATGGCATGATAGATCCGCACAGATTGTATTTACGACTGCTTATGATCAATATGCTATAAAAGCTATAAAAAATGCAGCAATTGATTATTTGCTGAAACCAATCGATATTGATGAATTAATACTTGCGGTCAACAAAGTAAAAAAAATAATTTCGCATCAATCAAGTTCTGATATCAATCCTGTCTCCCATAAAAATCAAAACACTAAAATCGCGATTTCGTCAGAGACCGGATTACTGTTTGTCAACATAGCAGATATCATACGATTAGAAGCCAGTGGAAACTACACCAGAATCATACTCAAAGACAAATCTGTTATCCTTGCCAGTAAGACCTTAAAAGATTTTGAAGACATCCTTACATCCTATAGTTTTTTCAGATGTCATCATGCCCACATTATTAATAGCGAATATATCTCAAAATATATCAAAGCAGATGGTGGCACACTGGTTATGAAGGATGGTACGAACATCGATATCTCCAGAAGGAAAAAACAAGAATTCCTCGATTCATTATTAAAAATGATTGAATCTTCTTGATGGTTGGATCTGCACCTTTAAACATCTACATTGGCATATTTCGCATTTTCTTCTATAAACTTACGCCGAGGTTCTACTTCCGATCCCATCAACATGGAGAATACGCGATCGGCCGCTGCCGCATCTTCGATGCTTACTTTTTTAAGCATTCGTTCTTTCGGGTCCATGGTTGTAGACCATAATTGATCGGCGTTCATTTCACCAAGACCTTTGTAACGTTGGATTTTTACATTTGCTTCATTGCCACCTTTTGCTAATAATTCGACGGCATTTTTGCGATCCTCTTCTGTCCAGCAATATTGTTGTTGTTTCCCTTTAGATACGAGATATAATGGGGGTGCAGCGATGTATACATAACCGTTTTCGATTAATGATCTCATATACCTGAAAAAGAACGTGAGGATCAAGGTCACGATATGGCTGCCATCGATATCCGCGTCGCACATGATCACTACTTTGTGGAAACGGAGTTTATCGATATTCAATCTGCGTTCGCCATCTTTTTCTTCGATGCGTACACCTAGTACATTGAATATGTTTTTTATTTCTTCGCTTTCGTATATCTTATGTTCAAATGCTTTTTCTACATTGAGAATTTTGCCTTTGAGAGGTAAAACCGCCTGAAAATTACGATCACGGCCGGTTTTTGCAGTACCTCCCGCGGATTCTCCTTCGACAAGATAGACTTCGCATTCATCCGGTCTTCGAGATGAACAATCTGCAAATTTATCGGGTAGTGAAATACTGCTCATCCCTTTTTTACCCTGTACAAGTTCACGTGCAGCGCGGGCCGCTTCGCGAGCCCGGGCAGCGAGAACAACTTTCTCCATGATCCGACCGGCATCTTTTGGATTGACCTCCAGATAATGCTTGAGCGCATCACCGACTGCATGGGATACGACTGTCGTAACTTCATTGTTTCCAAGTTCTCCTTTGGTCTGTCCTTTAAATTGAGGCTCAGGTATTTTAACCGAAACAACCGCTGTCAATCCTTCCCTAAAATCTTCGCCCGCTACTTTAAACTTTAGTTTTGAGAAATATCCATTTGCTTCACCATATTCGGTGAATACTTTGGATAAAGCCATTCGGAATCCTTTGAGATGTGTACCGCCTTCCCTTGTATTGATATTATTTACAAATGAAGAGATGTTTTCATTATAGCCATCATTGTATTGCAATGCTGCATCCACCTCTATGTTTTCTTCCTTGCCCTTTACGACGATTGGGTTTTCAATCAGTTTGGTACGACCTTCATCAAGATAGGTTACAAACTCTGCAAGTCCTCCTGTAGAACAATATTCCTCGCGGATCGGCTTGCCATCATCATCCTGCTCGCGTTCATCAATGAGTATCATCGAAAGACCCGGATTGAGGAAGGATAGTTCATGTAAGCGGTTAGCCAACGTTTCTCTTTTATATTCCAACACTTCGAAAATCGAACCATCCGGTTTAAATGTGATCGATGTGCCCGAATCATCTGCTTCACCTACGACTTTTACTTCGGTGGTTGGCTTACCTTTACTGTATTCTTGTACCCATACCTTACCTTCGCGGTGCACTTCCGCCTTGAGATGTTCCGATAATGCATTGACGCACGAAACACCGACGCCATGCAAACCGCCGGATACTTTATAAGAATCCTTATCGAACTTACCACCGGCATGCAGGACTGTCATGACCACTTCGAGCGCTGATTTTTTTAATTGCGCTTGTAACCCGGTAGGAATACCACGACCATTATCTTTTACCGTAATCGAATTATTTGAGTGAATAGTAGTCACCACTTCAGTACAAAAACCTGCTAAATGCTCATCGATCGAGTTAT
>CALMKY010000195.1 GCA_937867195.1 uncultured Saprospiraceae bacterium
GTTTGCATTGCATTGGTATGGATTACCGAAGCCATCAATACATCTATAGAAGATATCTGTGATTTAATTAGTAAGGATCCGGATCCCCGTATAAAAAAAATAAAGGACATCTCAGCAGGTGCTGTCCTGATGAGTACGATATTGGCCATTTTGGTTGGATTGATCGTTTTTGGAAAGCGATGTATCTGATCTTGTTCAGAAAAAAAGTCGGTTGCAAACTACAACCGACTAATTCAATCTTATTTTAGCTTTTGCCTTTCCTTCAGCTCTTTGTGTAATTTTTTGAACTTCTTTTCTTTCATGCGCAAGTAACCTTTGTCGGATTCGAGATATTCAATTTCCCGCTGTAATTTGAGATAACTTCTATATCTGCTTTCTTCGAGATTACCTTCTTCGATTGCTTTTTTTACCGCACATTTAATTTCTGAAGTATGCGTGCAGTCTGTAAAATGACATTCCCGGGATAATATACTAATCTCTTGAAAAGTACTATGCAGGCTTTCCTCATCAGCCCATAGATGAATTTCACGCATACCGGGAGTATCCATCAGCCATGCTTTCGAGTCCAACATGATTAATTCCCGCCTGGTCGTTGTATGCTTGCCTTTAGAATCTGTATTCCGCACCTCCTGAGTGGTTTGTATTTGCTTACCTAATAGTACATTTACCAAACTGGATTTACCCACACCGGATGAGCCTACAAATGCATAGGATTTACCTGGTTCCAGGCACGATTGAAGATCATCGATTCCGGTCAGATAAAGGGTACTGACTACTAAGACTTGATTTAATATTGAAGATTGTCTTATCAGTTCTACTTTTGCTTCGATATGATCGCATAGATCGGCTTTATTTAAAATAATGATCGCCTCGATATTACCCTCTTTCGCCAATAAAAGATATCGCTCAAGTCTGCGGAGATTAAAATTTTGATCTAAGCTTTGCACGATGAATACACAATCAAGGTTGACACCTACGATTTGTTCTTCCGTTTTCTTACCAACGATCTTTCTTGAAAACTTGGAGAAGCGCGGTAAGACATGATGGATAATTCCTTTCTGTTCGTCAGAAAGGATGTTCACCACGACCCAATCTCCTACCTTGGGCAAATCGGTGGGAGACTCCACACTGTACAAGAGCTTACCGGTACACTCTGCTATGGCCTCACCGTGCTCATGCACGATAATGTAATTGTTTCTGTTTTCGCTGATCACTTTTGCCGCCGAAAAACCTGAATGATGAAAAGGTATAAATAATGATTGGAAATATTGATTCCAACCCAATTGACTTAATGACATTGAATTATAAATTTTAAAAATGATAAAAATAGAAAACGGGTGATTCAGGGACTGAATCACTTACCTGAGATTGAAAATTTTATTAAATGTCAATCAGACAATTCTAGTCATAAATCAATTATGAGATGATATTTTCAGGCAAAGATAATTAGTTTAGAAAAATATAATAAATTCTTATACAGAAAGAATTGAGGTTTGCATTTTAAGTTCCAGGCACAAATCCGGAGGATATGCATTTAGAATAAAAGAACGACAAGAAGCTTGCCGAATAATATTAGATGGTGATTTTATCATTGCTCTATCAGCCTGTTTTGGTAAATACAAAAACTACGGATGTATAGCATACAAAGGGCTGGTCTGTATCTGCCCATCACCGTAAATAGAAGCTAAAACATAAGTAAGATAGCCAAAGAAGATGATCTAAATCTTAAATTTGATATCCACAGAGGAAGGAGTAAAGACGCCATTTGATCTCCGAAATATCTATTTTTGCTGTGGATGCAAGTTAGCGGAGCAAAGACTAAGACATTCTTACCATCGATGGATTTTGAGACACTTCCGAATGGGGCACAACTGTATTTGATCCATCGGGGTGTCGTACCTGCGCTCAAGCTGGAACTCACATTTCCGGCCGGCAGACCTTTCGAAACTCAAAAGGGTCTCAGCAATGCTACCTTGCAACTCATTAAGGGCGGTACCACTAAAAAGTCGGCAACCAAAATAGCCGAAGAATTGGATCACTGGGGCAGCTCACTTAATTTTGATTTTTACATTGATACCTGTGGTATTAAATTATTC
>CALMKY010000196.1 GCA_937867195.1 uncultured Saprospiraceae bacterium
CTTTATATGAATTATTTAAGATATAACAATCCAGGTCACCGTCTTTATCGTAATCAAAGAAAGCTGCATGCGTCGTATACCCTTTATCATTGAGGCCATACGAAGCTGCCATCTCTTTGAAAGTAAGGTTACCCTGATTAATGAATAATTCATTTTCTTTATTATCACCCCTGATGTCACCACTATTGCAAACATATATGTCCAACAGGCCATCTCCATTGATATCCGCCATAGCTACTCCGGTAGACCATGCTTTGGTCCCGGCCACACCGGCTTTGTCGGTAATGTCTTCAAATTTAAAATGGCCTTTATTCAGGTATAATTTATTATGACCCATATTGGCTGTAAAATAAATATCCGGTAACGAGTCGTTATTGATGTCCCCGATCGCGACTCCTCCCCCATTATAAAAATTGCGGTATTTGTAAATATTAAAATTGCGATCGTACCGGAGACTATTTGCAAAATCAATTCCGGTTTCATTTGGCGACATCATTTTAAATAATGCGTCGGGATTGCTGTTTTCTACAAATGTAATCTGGGCTTTTTTACAGGAATCAATTGAAATGACCAGTACAAATATCCAATACATCCATCGCATATATTATTCAATTGGTTTGGGCGGATGTGATAAATCAGTGATGATCATGTGTACTTCATTGGGCTCGGTTTTATAAAATTTTACCTGTCGATTGCCTTCTACTTTTACAAAAATGTCACCCTTCTTTTTTTTGGATACTTTAATAAAACCATCTCCATACCACTGATGAGCTAATTGTGCGACATCTGATAGCAAAGAATCACATGCATACGTTTTATTCCATGGTCCCCAATCGCGGTAGGTAAACTTCATGGGCATTTCAGAAATAGAATCACCATTGAACGTCGGATAAAAATCCATATAAGTTGGAAATCTCATTAAAGAGTCAATCATATAACGGGCACTCAGGTTGCCGGGACCCATCATCAATACGTGTTGCTTATTCATTTCCCAGCATCGTGCAAAAAATTCCTTGCTGGGCATCCCCAAATAAAGGTCAAGAAACAAGCTATCCTTACGAATATGACGTGCAGATTCTCGTTCCAGCATAGATTCGTATTTTGACTTGCAATAAATGAGGAACAGAATTAATGTAAATGAAAATATTTTAATGAATTGCATCTTATTATTTACGAATTACGATGTACGATTTGATTGACGAATTAATAAATTACGACATTAGTCTGCCATCACCGCCTCGCACATAAATCATCCACAGGATGCGGTGCATAACTTGTATTTCGTACATTGTGAATAAAAAATTAATTTAACTTATTTAATGATTTCTTTCAATTTCGCCGCAAGTCCCTCACCTCTCAGACCCCTCGCCAATATTTTTCCTTCTTTATCCAACAGAAAATTATCCGGAATGCCTTTTACACCATACTCCGATACCACCGGACTGCGCCATCCTTTCAGATCGGATATATGAGGCCAGG
>CALMKY010000197.1 GCA_937867195.1 uncultured Saprospiraceae bacterium
TATTGGTTTATCCATCTGGAGACAACGGATGAACCCTACACCAATACATATCATGTGGATACGATTGTTGATAAACAAATATTTTTTATCAAACTTCGTTTGGGATTCAAGGTAGAGCCTCGCATCAATGCTATGTTTTTTAAAATCGTCAAGGAGATGTCTAATAACAACGAAGTGGATATCCGCAGTCCGTACAATGCTTTGCATGATTTAGATCAAATTGCAGACTTTAAATTTATCCTGACACATAACCGGATTTCGGTAGACAGTGATCTTTCCAATTTTGAACGATGGATCATTCGCAGCTATCGAATCATAAAGAAATTAAGTCTACCGGCTGTGGAAGATTTTGGTTTAGAAACATCCAATGTACAGGAAGAGCAAATTCCAATCTATGTCGGTCAGAAAAAAGAAGTTGAGCTGAACAGAATTTAAATTTCAATTTTTGTTAGATACGAAAATATGCCCTGGTGGCCATTAGTTTAATTACTTTTGCTCCCCAATTTATATATACAGATATGGATCATTCCCGATCAGATCACAGTAAATGGACATATGCAGGCTTGCTGATTACTTTAGGTATTGTTTTTGGGGACATTGGGACTTCCCCCCTTTATGTGATGCAATCCATTGTCGGTGAAAGAATGGTAACAAAGGAACTGATCTATGGGGGTGTATCGTGCGTTTTCTGGACACTTTTCATCGTATCGACCGTAAAATACATTTCCCTGGCATTGAATGCAGACAATAAAGGGGAAGGCGGAATTTTTGCATTATATGCCCTCGTCAGAAGATACAATCCCAAATTGGTAATTTATCCGGCCATGATTGGCTGCGCTACCTTGATCGCCGATGGATTTATCACACCACCGGTGTCCATTGCTTCTGCTGTAGAAGGTATCAATACGCTGTATCCAAGCGGCCATATTCAGACAGTCCCCATCGTTATTTTAATTATTGTACTGCTTTTTATTTTCCAGCAAGTAGGCACCCATGTGGTGGGTACTTTTTTTGGTCCGATTATGGCGATTTGGTTTACCATGCTGGGAGTATTGGGAATAAAAGAAATCATTTCATTTCCATCGATCCTTGCAGCCCTCAACCCGATCTATGCGATCAAACTATTAACACAATATCCCAAGGGGTTTTGGCTACTGGGTTCGGTCTTCCTGTGTACCACGGGAGCGGAAGCCATGTACTCCGATTTGGGGCATGTGGGAAAGCAAAATATCAGGATCACCTGGAGTGTCGTTTGGTTTATGTTGTTGATTAATTATTTTGGACAATCGGCCTGGCTTATTCACAATCATGAAGGTCAATCCATTGGAGAAAATACGCTGATTTTTTATTCCATGATGCCTACCTGGTTTTTACCCATTGGACTTTGCATCGCAATTGCAGCAGCGATTATTGCAAGCCAGGCATTGATATCCGGTGTGTTTACTCTGATCAATGAAGCCATGAAAATGAAACTGTGGATGAAGATGAAAGTAAACTACCCGAGTGACTGGAAGGGTCAGATCTATATCCCCATGGTCAATTGGATTCTGATGGCCGGCTGTTTGATGGTAGTGATTCATTTTGAAAAATCAAGCAATATGGAAGCAGCCTATGGTATGGCGATCATTGTCAATATGCTGATGACTTCACTTTTGCTCGGCTTTTATTATCGCATACGGTTTCACAATTTTATTTTCCCGTTTATCGGCACCCTTGCCATGATCACCATCGAGACCATCTTCTTAATATCCAACCTCGATAAATTCGAACATGGCGGGTATTTTACTTTCATGATTGCCATTTTCATCACGGCCATCGTGTTCGTATTGTACAATGCAGATCGTATCAGGGAAAAACATGCTAAATACATTCCTTCCAATAAATTTACCTCGATCCTGGAAGGTGTACACGATGATAAAGAAATTCCAAAGACAGCCACACACCTGGTGTACATGGCCATTTCAGACAGCGAAAAGAAAATCGATACCAACATCGTCCATTCCATTACCAAGAAGCAACCAAAAAGAGCAGACGTATATTGGTTTGTACATGTAGACACCACCGATGAACCTTATACCAAAACGTATCATGTCGAGACCATCATACCCAAAGAAGCTTTTTTTATTAGGATCCGATTGGGATTTAAAGTAGAGCAACGCATCAATGCAATATTTTTTAAAGTGGTCAAAGACATGGCTGAAAAGAATGAAGTCGAAGTGAAAAGCCCTTATAAATCATTAAATCATCTTGACCAAATGGCAGATTTCAAATTTATATTGACCCACAACCGGGTGGCTGTAGACAGCGAAATCTCGAGTTTTGAACGTTGGATCATTCGAAGCTATCGAATCATTAAAAGACTTTCATTACCGGCCATTGAAGATTTTGGATTGGAAAGCGCTAACGTGCAGGAAGAACAAATTCCTATCTACATCGGCGCAAAAAAAGATATTGTCATTCATCGCGTGTAGTTCATTGGTAATCCGCTGCGAATTATATTAGATCCTCCCTGTTCTTTATTCTGTACCCAGTAATTTTTGTGCATCCACAAATTCTCTAAATGCTTTACGGTACATCTCACCAATGGGTATGCTATTGTGATTGATCTCCACAAAGTCTTTGTGGATCGATTGGATCCATTTTACGGAAATGATATATGAATGGTGGATCCTGATAAACTGTCCTTTGGGAAGTACGTTTTCCAGGTTCTTCATTCTTTGCAGGGAAACGATTTTTTGATGGGGAGTAATAATGGAAACATAATCTTTAAGACCTTCGATGTACATGACATCATCGAGTGCCAGCCTCACTAATTTGGTGCCGTCTTTTACATATAAGATCTCGTTTTCTTTATAGTTGGCATCCTTCTTATTAAAATTCTCCACCAAAGCCAGCCTTGATTTGACTTTATCCACTGCCTGATAAAATCGATCCAGGCCTATCGGCTTGAGCAAATAATCTACTACATCGAGATCATATCCTTCCAATGCATATTCACTGAAAGCTGTCGTGAGGATGACATAAGGCTTGTTTTTTAATAGTTTCAGCAGACTAAGTCCATTTAGATCGGGCATCTGAATATCAAGAAACAAAAGAGAGATCTCATTTTCCTGCAAGTATTGGAGCCCCTTCATCGCATCACTGAAACTTTCAATTAAATGCAGATCGGATACTCTTTGAATATAATCTTCTAAAAGTCTTCTGGCGAGTGGTTCGTCTTCTATGATTACGCAATCTATCATTTAATTAAGTTGCAATTCCAAATTAGCACTGTACTGATCCTCCTTATCTTCAAGTTTAATTTTGTGCCGGTCATGATAATTAAGATTCAGTCTCTTCTTTACATTATCCAGACCGATGCCCTGAGTGGTCGAAGCAGCTGTTCCAGGTCGCATACTTTTGCTGTTGGTTACCTCCAGATGGATGTCATTGGTTTCACAATTCAGGACCGCATTGACCCAGCTGTTGGGGTTGTTATTGGACACTCCGTGTTTAAATGCATTTTCGAGGAAAGGAATCAACAAAAGCGGAGCGATCATTTTATTTTTCGGATCGCCCTTGATTTGAAAATGAATGGGCACTTCATCATTGAGCCTGAGTTTTTCTAACGTAATGTAGTTCTGGATGTATTCAATTTCCTTTTCCAGCGGTACCCGTTCGTGATTGGAATCATAAACCATGTAGCGCATCATTTGCGAGAGTCGGCTAATGATTTCAGTGGTCTTGGGAGAATGACTGTATGCTAAGGAATAGAGATTATTCAGGGTATTGAATAGAAAATGAGGATTGATTTGGTTTTTTAAAAATTTTAATTCGGAAGTTAATTTTTCATTTAAAAGAATCGTCTTTTGCTCTTCGGAATTTCTCCATTCCGAAATAAATCTAAACATGGCAATGAACGCCGACACCAAATTAAAGGTCACAAATGAACTGGCAATAAACCGTGTACTATAATAAAATTCGTTTTTATGGGTATAACCATCGACCAAATACCTTCTCAAATGAATATAAAAAAACAAGGATGTACAGGTAAGTAAGATAAATTGAAATGAATAAGACCAGCCATTCCGGCTTTTAATAAAATTGGGTAAGAAAATAAAATAATTAGCGTAAGCAACTACCGCCAGAAAGAAGGTATGCACCAACGCCTGAAAAAAGATTTCCGTCAGGTCTGTGTCTGAATCCGCCGGTCTCGGTCTTGAAACGATTCCGTAAAAGAAAAAAGAAAAATAGACTGCCCAAAAAAGCAAGTGCAATACGATCATTCTGTTTCTTTCGAGGAAATTTTGTCTTTCCATGTAGACGGACTTTCTATTAGAATCCATTGTAAAAATACACCAAGCTCGCTAAATATGTAAATGAATTATCACGAATTGCTACAAATTCGACTGCTGATCAATATTTTTATACAGGCTTTGAAGTTTTATGTCTTAATAAAATCCTAAGAGCCAACGAGAGAGCCGATTATATAATCCCAACGGTCGATCAAAGTTTGTCCATACCTCAAGTGCGAAGTAATTTTGCCTTCATTCTATAAAACCCAGACAATGAAAATAGTTGCATGCTCTCTATTAGTTTTCTTGACCTTGCTATCTTTCACGACTTCAGGTCAATCAACGAAAGGTAGCATAGAAGGCAATGTAACAGATACCACCATCAAGAAAGCAGTCGAATTTGCTACTGTGACTTTATTTAAATTAAACGGCAAGGACCCGATCAATGGAACCATCACCGACGATAAAGGAAATTTCATCATAAAAGATATCGCGAATGGGGATTATCAACTGGAGTTTAGTTTTATTGGGTATAAATCGAAAAGATCAAAAAATGTATCCATTAAAAATGGTGATAAAATCAAACTGGGAAAAATAGAAATAGTATCTGAAACGCTCCAGCTCAAAGAAGTTACCATCGAAGCCACTCAGACCAATATAGAAGAAAAAGTAGATCGCATCGTCTACAATGCCGAAAAAGACATTACCAATCGCGGAGGCGATGCGGCGGACGTGATGCGAAAAGTCCCCTTGCTGACGGTTGATCTGGATGGCAACGTAAGCCTGAGAGGAAGCGGAAGTGTCACAGTTTTGATCAATAACAAACCATCGTCCATCATGGCAGCCAGTGTTGCCGATGCCCTTAAACAAATACCGGCAGATATGATTAAATCGGTAGAAGTCATCACGAGTCCTTCTGCTAAATACGATGGTGAAGGGACTGCCGGAATCATTAATATCGTCACCAAGAAAAACAATCTGCAGGGTCTTACATTGGGTGTGGATCTCAGTGCAGGTAACCGGGGTGCCATGTTAGGGCTCAATGGCAACTATCGAAAAGGCAATATGGGATTCAGTCTCCGGGGCCATGGCCGTGGCGAATACAATATCAAAGGTAGTTTTGACAATACTCAATCCACATTGACACAAGGCGGCACCCAATTGGTGGAACAAACGGCCAA
>CALMKY010000198.1 GCA_937867195.1 uncultured Saprospiraceae bacterium
GGCAAACAATACATACAATGATGCTTTTGCGTCGTTGTATCATAATTCAATTGGAGGTTATCATCCTGCCAAACTGCGCCGCTACCAGGATTTGATCGATGGTTATCTTGAAAAGGATCATGCGGGATGCATCAACATGCTCAATGCAAAATATATCATCACCAAAGATGGCAAAGTCACCCTAAACCCGGATGCTGCAGGCAATGCCTGGCTGATAGATTCGGTCATTACAGCGCATCATCCGGATGAAGAATTTGCCCTATTGCAAAACCTAAACATTAAGCACCAGGCCATCATTCTGGATCAGGAATTTCCAGGCTACTCAGGTGCTACGTTTACTTCGAATGGTTATATAAAGCTAAAGGAATACCATCCTGACCGGTTGGTGTATAATTATTCAGCTTCAACTCCCCAATTGGCTGTTTTTTCTGAAATATGGTATGGTCCCAATAAAGGATGGCATGCCTACATCGATCACAAAGAAGTTACCCCGATCAGAGTAAATTATGTTTTGAGGGCTTTGAAAATACCGGAAGGTGATCATGTAGTAGAATTTAAATTTTATCCGGATAAAGTTTGGGCTGCCATCCAGTGGAACCATATCATTTTGTGGATCCTGTCTGCACTATTTTTTACAGCGGCTTTGTATTCATTTAAAAATAAAATTCCTTTCAAAAAAATAATGACTAAAGCATGACAATGTATTTTATTTTTTTATAATAATTCAATCGAGATCAATTGTTACCACTGGAAAAAGTATCGGTCATATTAGTCAGTAAAGACCGTCCTGAATATCTGCAGGATGCTTTGGAATCGTTGGTTGTACAAAAAAAATATATTAAGGAAATACTGATTTTCGATAAAAGTGAACAGTTAGATCATATTGAAAGAATTAAAAACTTATCGACTCTTTACAACGCCACTCTATTTCTCAGACCTTCTACCTTGAATACATCCACGTTAAGAAATGAAGGCATTCAGGTAGCTCAGGGCGAATTTCTTTGTTTCCTGGATGATGATGATTATTTATTTCCAAATTATATGGAACGTCAGTTGTCGTATTTACAAAATGGCATTTCCTTGGTATTCTGTAACTATATTACGATCAAACATCCCGAACATCCAGTACAAATACAACCATTGCAAAAGCGATATGCAGGATTGATTCAAGCTCGTACGTGGACGGCAGCACTTGCATTTCGGTATGGTGCTTTATCGATCAGGCGCAATGCATTTGCTTTTATTGCAACGTTTATACCCATCATTCACGGAGCAATGTTCAGAAAAGATGCCTTAGATAAAATCAGGTTTTCAGACCAAATGGTCTTTTGTGAAGATTTGCATTTTTGGATCTTATTTTATAAAAACAAGCTTTCAATGGAATTTAATAATTCCGTGCTGGCCATCTACAGGATTCATGAAAGCAATTGGTCATCATTATTTACGGCTAAGCACAACCTGGAGTTTTATTCTTCTTTACTTTCTGAGGGCGCGGTATCCGGTAAAGTGAACTATTTTATCTTATTGCTGAAAATCTTGAAATTTAGCCGTTGGGGTCAATTCTTAGAAAACTCCCAGAAGAAAATTTTATTAAATGCCTTATGGAATAGAATCTCCCTGCTGCCTTATATTTTGCTGGTATTTCCTTATTATATTACTTTAAAATATCAAAACAATCAATCCGGCAAGAGTCTAAAATAAGACCATGAAAATAAAGTATATTTTTTGGGATGATGATACAGGCTATGGAATATCGGCAAAGCAATTGATTCGTTCCCTTTTGAATCTGGGTATACAAGTATTTCCGGTCAATTTAAAAATAAAATCAAAATATAAAGGAGAGTATGTAATCCCTGATACAGCCAGCAGGCAAGAACCCTACGATCTGGTTTTGATACATACGAGTCCATATTATACGGCCCGGTTCATCGAACCCGGTAAAGTAAATATCGCCTATTGTACGTGGGAAACGACTGTCATGCCGGGCCAATGGGTAGAACAACTTAATAAATGCGATTTGATATTTGTACCTTCTTACTTCAATCAAGTTTGTTTTCAAAAAAGTGGTATTACCAAACCCATTAAAATATTGCCGCATATTTCAGAATTTTTAGGTGCATCAGAGAATGCTGTACTGGACAGGCAAAAGACTACCGGTTTTACATTTTATTCCATTGGTATGTGGACCAATAGAAAAAATAATTGGGCTTTAATACAAGCTTTTTCCAATGCGTTTACTCATAATGAGCCAGTGGAGCTTTTAATTAAAACAAGTAAAAAGGATTATACCAGGCCTGCATTTGACTTATTCAGAAAATTTGGATTTGCTTATTATAACAATTTGATGAACAATCAGCACATCAAAGACTGTTTACAAAAGGATTCCAGGATTAAAATAATTACAGACCATTGGTCTTATCAACAAATAAAGGATTTGCATGTTCAGGGAGATTGTTATGTTTCATTAACTAAAAGTGAAGGTTGGGGCCTGGGGGCTTATGAAGCTGCCTGGTTTGGCAAGCCGGTGATCATTACCGGTTTTGGAGGCCAATTAGATTATTTAAACGAAGATCTGGCTACCCTTTTACCTTATGATCTGATTAAAATAAAAGACCCGGTATGGTCAGAGTACAATTCTCAACAGCAAGAGTGGGCCCAGGTGGATATGACGGCAGCCAGCCAGGCAATGCGTGCTGTCTTTCAATCTAAGAATAAGTATAAAATGCAAGGGCAAGCATTGCAACAATTCGTAAAACTGAAATTTAATGAACAAGAAATTATAAAATCATTCCAGCAGGATATACATACATATTTTGGCATACGGTAGTATCATATTATTCACTAAAGATTTTCCATCGTTAGAAGGAGGAGGTAAAGCCATCAGGCTGGTACATTGGTTGACTTATCTTGCTCATCACTATGCGAAAGTGTATTGTATCTATTTTCACCCTCCTGGTAGAATGGAGGATGTACATTTTTTGAAATTCGATAATTTGATTTTCATCCCTGTCGAATTACAGAAACAACCCGCATGGATTGCGTTTTGGAGAAGATTTATCTATGGATTTTTTAAGCCATCCAGGTATAGCATTTTCTGGTATTGGAATATGAAACCAGAGGATCATCAAAAAATAAGTAGCCTGGTCAATCAGGCGGATGCCATCATGATCTTCCGGTTGTATATGTTTCCGGTATTAGTAGATTTTTTGACTTTCTCTACATCGGATGCACAGATATCGGTTGACATGGACGATGCAGAGACCGATACGTATCAACAACTTACACGACTTCAATGGAAGAATCGCAATCTAAAGGATTGGTGTATATCCAAGATAGGATTATTTTATATGCGGTATTATGAAAGAAATATACCCGGGCAGGTTAATACAATTTACTTTTCCAATAAGAAGGATATTTATAAACACAGAACGAATTATTCCGGTAAACAGGTATTGCACTTTAGTAATAAAATTCCGGTAATTCCCCGTGAAAGAAGGATTACTAAAAATAGGGATACCGTTCTTTTTGTGGGTACATTGAATTACTACCCTAATCTGGATGCCATTGAATTTTTAATCAATAAGATTTGGCCTCTCATCGTAAAATCATTGCCCGCTGCAAAATTGATAATAGCAGGTAGTAAACCGGGTGATCGTCTTAAAAGATTGATCCAGCCTAACACAAGCATCTCCCTGATAGAAAATCCTCCTAGTATTCAAGATGTATTTGAGAAGGCTAACATATTAATTGTTCCTTTGAGAGCCGGTGGAGGCACTCGTCGCTTAAGGTTACTCAGTTCGTCTTGAACATTTGAAATTGTGGAGTCGATACTCGTTGTTTGAGTGTGATTAAGCTCTTCCAATTTTCCACGAAGCTCTCGAACCTGAGACTCAAGATTAGAAAGTTGAGCTACGTGCTCAGCCTGAATGGAACGAACGTCAGCGAGACCACGTGAGAGAGAATCGATCTGCGGCTGAATAGCATTTTGTGGTGCGCAT
>CALMKY010000199.1 GCA_937867195.1 uncultured Saprospiraceae bacterium
GTCGGGCATCGCGCACGAGCGCATCAGCGTGTAAGGTAATCGGGTCGATGATCATCCCCGCTTCGGAACGCTTGACACTTCGAACCTGGCTTGCCTGTTCATCGATGGTCATATTTTTATGAATAATACCTATGCCACCTTCACGCGCAATGGCGATCGCCAGTTTCTTTTCAGTGACCGTATCCATGGCAGCGGATACGATGGGTACATTGAGTTTAATGCCAGTCGTAAGCTGCGATTCGATCGAAACTTCTCTAGGCAATACATTAGAGTAAGATGGTACTAAAAGCACATCATCGAAGGTGAGCATCTCTTCGATGACCGGGACAGACTTAGTAAAGGGATTTTCCATGTGCAAAGATAAGGTGTAAATGCTTTAGTGCAATTATGATTTTTTAATTGCTTCATATTATCTTACAGTTCATAATTGGTTTAAATGAAAAAAAACTTTCTAGGTACTATCTTTTTATTAAGCGTCACGATCCTCTTCTCTCAAAACCCCAATCTCTATCTCCAAACAAGTGAAATCAATGACCTGATGGTTAATTACGATGCCGATAAAGGGAGCATTCGCAGATTTTACTCAGCAGGCAATGGGTCCGGATTTGCATTCGCTGCCAGCAATTACAACCTACCAGAGAGAAGATGGAGATTGCAAGAATTAATTCAGGATTACCAATCTAGACTCAGTAAAATTGATTTTGACAAAATGAGCATCCACGGAAAAGCAGATTACATTTTATTCAACCAACATCTTGAAAATGAGAAACACGATATTCTACAGGAAGAACAAACATTCTCCAAAATAAAAAAATACTTCCCTTTCATTGAAAAAATCTCGACCATTCAAAAGCCAAGGATCCGAGGCATGTCGGTCAACGGCGAAGAAGTGGCAAAACAATTAGAAGATCTAAACAAAGACATTATCACAGCAATCAAACGAATCAAAAAAACGGATACGGAAGATAAAGAGCTAACAGATTACGCACAGGCTACCACCGGCGCTTATCGCGATGTGCTCAAAGACTATTTTAATTTTTACAATGATTACGACCCTCTGTTCTCATGGTGGGTACCTAAATCATATACCGCGACAGACAGTTTGCTCAAAATATATGGCAATACATTAAAGGCCATGGGTGTAGAAAAATCTCCGCAGAAAGATGACGGTAGCGGCATAATAGGTCATCCTGTAGGCAGAGATGAATTGATCCGTCTGTTAAGGGCAGAATTCATACCATACAACCCTGAGGAGCTCATCGATATCGCGAATAAGGAATTTGCCTGGTGCGATACCGAAATGCTGAAAGCATCGAGAGAATTAGGCTTTGGGGATGATTGGAAGTCTGCCTTGGAGAAAGTAAAAAATTCATATGTGCCTGAAGGAAAACAACCGGAAGCGATGTATGATCTTTATAAACAGTCCGTAGATTTTTTAAAAAAGAATGATCTCGTCACGATACCACCCATAGCAGAAGAAACCTGGCGTATGATTATGATGACTCCCGAAAGACAACGGGTCAATCCATTCTTTACCGGCGGTGAGGTATTGTCCATTTCATATCCTGCCAGTACGATGACATATGAAGAGAAAATGATGAGCATGCGAGGCAATAATCCTTATTTTTCCAGATCGACCGTGCACCACGAATTAATCGCAGGTCATCACTTGCAGATGTTTATGAACAATCGCAATAAAACCTATCGCAATTTTGACACTCCTTTCTGGATAGAAGGGAATGCATTGTACTGGGAATTACTGTTATGGGATATGAAGTTTCCCCGCAATGCATCAGACCGGGTAGGTATGCTTTTTTGGAGAATGCATCGATGCGCCAGAATCATATTTTCATTGAAGTATCATCTTGGCAATTGGACACCACAGCAATGTATTGATTTTTTGGTGGATCGGGTAGGGCATGAGCGGGCAAATGCCGAAGGAGAAGTACGAAGATCTTTCGCTACCTCCTACAAGCCATTATACCAACTGGCTTATATGATGGGAGGATTGCAATTTATGGCATTGAAGCGTGAGCTGGTCGATACGAAGAAAATGACACTTAAACAATATCATGATGCGATATTAAAGGAAAATAGTATGCCCATTGAAATATTGAGAGCTATTTTGACCAATCAGAAACTGAGCAGGGATTTTAGTACAAACTGGAGATTTTATAAAGGTTAGTTCGCAACAAATATGAGATTGAAAATAATAATATGCGGAATTGTATTCATTGCGTGTGCACGAGATAGTATACATGAAGAGCAAAAACAAATCCGATCTATAAGACAATCTTTCAATAGATCGATTGCCATTCATGACAGCACTCATCTCAGTGACTTCTTCACGCAAGATTATACGGTGATTAGTTCCAGAAGCCACGAAGCCCATGGCATTCCCGAAGAAATACAAATGTTAGCTAATGAATATCGCACAAAACCGGATGTAAACTATATTCGTACCCCTGATCAGATAGATGTGAATCCGGAGTGGAATATGGCTGCCGAGTCAGGTCATTGGGTGGGAACCTGGAGCGATTCCACCGGAAAAGTAATCATATCGGGCTCTTACTATGCAAAATGGCATAAATTAAACGGTAAATGGAAAATAAGATCAGAAGTATTCACTCCATTGCATTGCGAAGGAAGCAAATATTGTGAGCAGGCTCCTGAATTAAAATAAT
>CALMKY010000200.1 GCA_937867195.1 uncultured Saprospiraceae bacterium
ATATCTTTATACTTATTGTGATGCAATGCCGTCGGCATAACGTAGCTGCATACTTCCTTATCCGTGATTTTACCCGGACTCAGAATGATTAGCCTTTCGACTACATTTCTCAACTCCCTGATGTTTCCAGACCATCTGACTTTTTGCATGGCTTTGATCGCTTTATCTGTAAATGACTTAGCAGTAATACCATATTCCTGGCAGATTTGATCATTGAAGTGGTCCACCAATTCGGGAATATCATCTTCCCGATCATTGAGAGATGGAACTTCTATGATAATCACGGCGAGGCGATGATATAAATCTTCGCGGAACCTGCCGGCTTCGATTTCTTTGCGCATGTCTTTATTGGTTGCTGCTACTACGCGCACATCCACTTTGATTTCTTTATCTCCGCCCACCCGGGTAATGCGATTTTCCTGCAAAGCACGCAATACTTTCGCTTGTGCAGACAGACTCATATCTCCAATTTCATCGAGAAATAATGTGCCACCGTGCGCTAATTCAAACTTTCCCAATCGTTGCTTGATAGCCGATGTGAAGGATCCCTTTTCATGGCCAAAGAGTTCGCTTTCTATAAGTTCGGATGGGATCGCAGCACAATTGACCTCTATGATCGGTCCATCTTTGCGGGTACTTTTTTCATGAATCCATCTGGCCACTAATTCTTTGCCGGTACCATTTTCACCTGTGATCAATACACGGGCCTCTGTAGGTCCTACCCGCTCTATGGTATCTTTTACTTTTGCGATTGCAAGTGATTCGCCGACGATATTTTGTACGCGGCTTTTACTTATTTTGTGTTGCAATACTTTTTTCTCTACGATGAGGGTAGATTTATCCATTGCATTGCGTATCGTGATCAGCATACGATTGAGATCAGGTGGTTTACTGATAAAATCAAAAGCACCTTTTTTTACCGCTTCTACTGCAGTATCTATATTGGCATGGCCACTGATCATGATGACCGGCAGATCAGGATTTAAAGTCTGAATTTTTTCGAGTGTTTCAAGACCATCGAGGTTGGGCATTTTAATATCCAACAGTACGACATCGTAATCGGTTTGTTTGATTTTACTCAGGCATTCCAGGCCATCGCCTGCCTCATCCACTATAAATTTTTCGAACTCCAGGATTTCTTTGAGTGTGCGTCTTATTGCACGCTCGTCATCTGCTATCAATATTTTAGCCATATCCAAAATGTAATTAGAGGGCTAAGATATATTAATTTATTTTATAATGTGTATAGATGCTAAATATTAATTTTTTAAATATTATATTTAATTTAATATGACTATTTCATCCATCTCATCACCGCATAACTCATCATTGCAACCCCAGTCCTCAATGCATCCTCTTCGATATCAAACTCGGGAGTATGCACTTTTTTATCACCGGGTTTGCCCTTAAACGCAGTGCCCAATCTGTAAAAACACGCTGGTATTTCTTGTGAATAATACGAAAAGTCTTCTGCTGTAGTGCGCATCGGCAGATCGATGATATTTTCCTTGCCGACGAGCTCTGTAGCAAATGATTTTATATCCTCTGTGAAAGTTGGATCATTGATCAATACAGGATATCCATCTTTGATATCAATCTCTACTGAACCGCCCATAGATTCTGCAATTCCGTTGCAAATATTTCTAATTAATTGCTTTGCTTCTTTTCTCCATTTTTCATCAAAGGTGCGGAAAGTACCTTCGATCATGACTTCACCGGGTATGATATTGGTCGCTCCACCTACGGAATGTATCTTGCCTAAGGTCAATACAGTTGGTGTCAATGGATTATTATTACGACTCACGATTTGCTGTAATGCTACCACGATATGCGATGCAATCAAAATCGTGTCACGGGTATGATGAGGCATGGCTCCGTGACCACCTTTTCCTTTGACCGTGATATACATTTCATCGGCTGAAGCCATGAACGGACCTGATCTGAATCCAAACTGGCCGGCTTCCAGTTCAGGAAATACATGCTGTGCGATGATATGGCCAGGCTTGGGATCATCCAGGACTCCTTCTTTGATCAAAATGGAAGCTCCACCGGGAAATTTTTCTTCTGCAGGTTGGAATATTAATTTTACCGTACCACTCCATTTATCTTTTGATTCATTTAATAATCTTGCCACTGAGAGCAAGGATGCTGTATGGACATCATGACCGCAGGCATGCATTTTGCCTGTATTCACAGAGGCATACGTCTTGGTAGAGTTTTCCTGAATGGGCAATGCATCTGTATCGGCTCTCAATGCAATGACCTTTCCATTATCCTGATGACCATTAATTATTGCTATGATACCCGTTGTGGCCATACGCCGGGTCTCCATACCGTAACTTTTCAGTGCATCCTCGATGTATTGAGCGGTCTCATACTCTTCAAATGACAATTCAGGATGCTGATGTAAATGTCTCCTGTGTACAATGCTTTCACCCAGGTAATCTTTTGCTTTATGCAAACACCATGCTTTTAAATCATCAACATTCATCGGCTACAAAGTACTGGTTAATGTATCAAATTTGCTAATGTAATGGATAAATCCAATCCTGATGAATAATTCAAGGCATAATCATAATTGGGGTCCGAGCCTCCAAAACTATCCGGCAAACTCCATAATCCAGGTTTTATTCTTGGTAAATTAACTTCATAAGGAGCCTTGTATCCTATCAAATTCATTTGGCCGGAAATTAATTTCCAATAATTTTTTCTGATCTCCGAATGATTTATCCAAATCCAGGGCAGCAAACATAATTTCAATAAGATTTGAAGTAAGCGATGACTCCATTTACCCTGTCGGCTTGCTAATTTAAACGAAACGCAATCAAACCCAGGTATGGTTTGACTCAATGAAGTATTTTCCTGACCTTTCTTAAGCAAGACCTGATGAGGTGTCAACTGGTTCCAACGAATAATATTGGCTTTTTGTGTACTGGACTTACCTATAACGATGTGAGAATAATCGCTTAATGGAACTTGTTCTGCTTTTTCGGGGCTGATCTGATTTACAAAAGAAAATATATTGGATCGGGCGGCTTGCTTAATAATTTCATTTAATTCGATTTCTTCTTCTGGAGAAGCTACTACCATTACTTTAAGACCATATCCTGTCTGATCATACAGATCCCTTAATAATGGAATCCCTATCGATATAATCACAGTTGAAAACAAAATGACGGCCCGGCTGCTCCGGTAATGTTCGGGTAATATCGAATAAAAGAGTAAAATAAAAAAAGCTCCGATCCAGATCGCTTTAAATGCATTGCGTTTGGTATGGTTATCATGGGGAGTGTAGGCTTCAAAGAAAAACAAACAAATCATCCAAAACAATCCATAGCCTATCGCATTCAGGACAAAGGCCGTATGATGAAAATAATTCTTGTCATGAAACCAAGATCTTGCCCAAATAAATTGCACCAGGTATATGACCCCTGCGATGAGAATGGAATCCAACAGCAATTTAGACCGAAAGAAGATCTGCCTTTTGATCCACGATAAGATCGCTGAGATTTGAATGCCCATTAAAATCAATCCTCTCGATAATGGATGTCTGTAATATTTTTTTACAAATACTTTCATCCCATTATAAAACGCATGTACGTACTCCATGCTATGCGATGTACTGCTGCGTCCTTTAAGATGGACTATGCATTCTTCACCTTGATAGATTAATCTTTTACCTTCTTTTTTAATTCTGACAGAAAGATCTATATCCTCTCCATACATGAAAAACGATTCATCAAAACCTCCGATGGAGTTATACAATTCCGTTGGCATCATTAAAAATGCCCCGGTCAACACTTCTACTTCATTGCTTTTATCTTTATCGAGATTGCCTTTATAATAATGATTAAAAAAGTTGCTTTTATAGAACAGTTTGTGAATTCCGGTGAATTTGCATATAGATGAAAACAAATCAGGGAATCCGCGTTTTGATTCTTCCAAATAATGTCCATTGGCATCCGCCATCTTCACGCCGACTGCACCGATTTGATGATCCGAAACTAATGTATTGAAACAAGTCAATACAGCCGATTCATTTACGATGGTATCGGGATTAAGAATCAATAAGTATTTCCCGGTTGCTGCTTTGACTCCAATATTATTTCCCTTAGAATAGCCTTCGTTCTTCAGGTTAGAAATAAAATGAACTGAAGGATATTTGTTCTGAACCATGAATGCCACACCGTCGGACGATGCATTATCTACCACGATAATTTCCGAATCCAGGGACTTCACCGCATCAATCACAGAGTCAAGGCAAGACTCCAAAAGATATCTTACGTTATAATGAAGTATGACCACTGATAGGTCCATGCATCAATTGACAGACTTGATTTGATACGGTGTACGGGACAGAATAGACCTGCCAAGCGTCATTTCATCTGCATATTCGAGCTCGCTGCCAAAGGAGACACCCCGGGCAATGACGGATACCGGTATATTGAATGGTTGTAATTGTTTCGTGATATAATAGATCGTGGTCTCTCCTTCAATTGTGGGATTGATGGCCAATATTACTTCGTGCACTTGATGATCCTTTGCTCTTTTGATTAATTGATCGATATTTAATTGCGCCGGTCCGACGCCGTCGATCGGTGATATGACTCCACCCAACACATGATACAGCCCTCTGTATTGATTGGTTTCCTCGATCGCCATCACGTCCCGGGTGCCTTCGACCACACAAATGATTTTATGATCACGACGATTGTCCAGGCATATTTCACACAATGCATGATCGGAATAATTATGGCATCGCTCACAATTGCGAATGTGATGATTTGCATTGAGAATGGCAGTAGACAGTTTGGTTGCGTAATCACCATCGTTTTTAAGTAAATGCAACGCCATCCGCAATGCCGATTTCTTGCCTACACCGGGCAAGGTGTTGAAAGCAAGCATCAATTCTTCAAGGTATTTCGAGGAGAATTTCATGGACGCAAAAATAACTTTAAATTTACAGTATGGGAAAAGTAGTTAACAAGCCGGAATTTAAAAATTTAAATGAGACTTTCAAGCAACTTTTAGAAGTTGCAAGACAAAGTTTGATCGGCCAAACTCAAGTAAAAGAGCCGGACTTCCGCCTGGAGCAAGCGGTATTGAATGAAAATGAATCCATTTGGGATGTGGTGGTATCCTTTTTGGTGGTTAATAAAGATCTCAATCATTCCAATTTAAAAATCAACTCACCCATATTACATTATAAATTCTTTCGTCAGTATAAAAGACTAAAAATTGATACCCATATGAACATAAAAGGTATGTATATATATAATGAGAAACTATAAAATTCTGATTGATACGAATTCTTTATTGGTATTACTTTTGGGATATTTAAATCCTAAACTAATCAATACCCATCCCAGGACTTCAATCTACATTGAGAATGATTTTTATAATCTTTTAAATGTAATTGGCGATTTAAAAAATCTAATCATATTGCCAAACGTATGGACAGAAGCAGATAATTTGCTCAACAATTTCAATAAAGATCATCACTATGTATATTTAAAGACTTTAGTGCATCTAACGAAAAAAACCACAGAAGTCTATGTAAAATCCAATTCCTTCGAATTAAGTAAAGAATTATTTTCATTAGGGCTGACTGATATATTATTACTTAAGTACTCTAAAAATTGTAGATTCCTTATTACTGGTGATTCAACTCTCTCTGATTATGCTAAAGCAAATGGTGTTGAAGTGTACGATGTTGTCAAAAATCGAAATGAAAATTTTTAATTTTTATCTGGTCTACATAGAATAAATAAATAGGTTTTGAAAAGGCATGCCAAGAGACTATCTTTGCGTTCTTAAAATCTTAAATATTATGGCGGAAGTAATCAGAATGCCCAGGATGAGTGACACCATGGAAGAGGGGAATATCCTCACATGGCATAAAAAAGTAGGGGACAAAATCAAAGTAGGGGATGTACTGGCTGAAGTAGAAACCGATAAAGCCACCATGGATCTTGAAAGTTTTTACGATGGTACTTTGCTGTTTATCGGAATAGAAAAAGGCACGATTGCAGTCAATGCCATATTGGCTGTCATCGGGAATCCTGGAGAAGATTTTAAAGCCGCTCTGGAAAGTGCCGGAGGCAAAGCGCCGGATCATACTGATAAACCAAGTGCTGCCGCAACGAACAATCAACCAATAACCGCTCCTCAAATCACATCCGTTACGGAGGATGCTCATGTGAAGGCGAGCCCATTGGCTAAATCCATAGCAAAAGAAGAAGGTATCGATATTGCATCTATTGCAGGCTCGGGTGATCAAGGTCGTATCGTGAAACGAGATATAGAAGCTGCTTTACAAAATAAATCTGCCGCTCCTGTGGCGAAAGTAGTTACTGCTCCTTCGGTAACTAAGATAGAGACAGCAGCAATGATCCCTATTAGTAGTGGGCAGGCCTATGAAGACAAACCATTGTCTCAAATGCGTAAGACGATAGCTCGCAGATTGAGTGAAAGTCTTTTTACAGCCCCCCATTTTTATCTTACGATGGCGATCGATATGACCAATGCCATTGCTTCGCGAAATTCACTCAATGTGGTGGCACCAACTAAAATATCATTTAATGATTTGGTGGTGAAAGCATGTGCGATGGCTCTTCGTAAACATCCCGCAATTAATTCGTCCTGGACCGGTGAAGCCATCCGACAAAATAATCAAATCCACATTGGCGTTGCCGTGGCCGTGGCCGAAGGGCTATTGGTACCTGTAATCAAACATACGGACATCAAAACACTATCCCAAATCAATGCAGAAGTGCAATATTTAGCAAATCGTGCCAAAGAGAAAAAACTCCAACCGGAAGAAATGCAAGGCAATACCTTCACGATATCCAATCTCGGCATGTTTGGCATTGATCAATTTACCGCGATTATCAATCCTCCGGACTCCTGCATACTAGCAGTAGGCGGCATTACAGAACAACCTGTCGTGCGCAACGGAAAAATCGAAGTAGGCCATATCATGAAAGTAACCTTGTCCTGCGATCATCGCGTGGTGGACGGTGCTACCGGTGCTCAATTTTTACAAACACTTAAAGGTTTATTGGAAGAGCCTGTGAGAATGCTTGTTTGATCAGCTTACCAATTCTTATAATCATTTATGAATTATGTGCTTGCCTGGATCAGGATTGTCTTGGTGGTACTATGTATTTTTATTTTTTTAATTTATTATTTTATCACGATCCTCATCCTGGGCAGAAATCTCCAAAGAGGTTTTAAGATAAGACAAGCTTGCATTTATGTTATATGCTGGATACTTGGCTACCGAATTAAAACCTACGGGCACATGGATCAGGTCACTCCGGCCATTTATATTTCCAATCATCGTTGTTTTTCAGATCCAATTTTAGCATTGAGGTTTTTCCATTTTTTACCTATCGGCAAATCTGAAATTGCCCAATATCCTTTGATCGGGATAGCTGCAAAAGAAACCGGAATATTATTTGTCAATCGTCAACGTCGCGATAGTCGTCATGAAGTCAAGCTGGCGATGTCAGAAAATCTAAAGAATGGATACAATATTTTTTTATGCCCGGAAGGCACGACGAATGTAGGACAGCTCACCAAAGAGTTTAAAAAAGGAGCATTTGAAGTGGCTGTGGAAAATGCGGTACCCATGATTCCACTTGCCATGGTTTATCATGAGCCATCACAGGATTTCTGGATACCCGGCGATTCACTCATCCAACATTTTATAAGGCAATTCGGTAAATGGGAAACCCGTGTGGATATTTATTTTCCCACTGAACCATTTACCGATTCCGATCCAATCAGATTAATGAATGCAACGAAAGAATGGATCGATGATAAACTGCAGAAAGTAGAAGTGCCTAAAGAAATTTCCGAATTAGCCATTTACAATCTGAAGGTCTAGATATCCTTATCTGATTTCCTGAAGAAACAGCCCCGGGTTGATGCCGGGATCCTACTCAATTTTGATAAATGCCGGGTGTATTGAAACGGTCCGGAGGCATGCCATAAGTACATCCTCTCAATCGATCGTGGTTTCTGTAAACTGGACGACCCGCCTGGGAGCATTACCTGTTGAAGGCATATCAAATTCCTTTGCCTGAAAGGTATCGAACCGGTACAATTTATATGTTTCAATCGTCTGAATCAGTTTATTGGTATAGGATTGATCCGTAGCATATCCGCAGGATTTTAATCCATTAGCCCAGGCTTTGTAATCAGTCAATTCAATCGTGAACAGGCGATCGTATTTACCGGAAAATCGCAAAAACTCTGAATGATCAATAAAGGAAGATTCGATATCATTGTATGCTCTGAAGCAGGATTCCACTAAATTACCTTTATTGTCAAGGTCATCATCTTTGTGATAATAACTTTGACCCGTCCAGTAAGCTTTGCATTTTATTCCAAAATGATTATTACTTTCCAGCGCCAATTTGCTGCGACCTGCATTGGATTCTACTAATGCCTGAGCAAGTTTGATGCTCGCCGGGATCCCCGCGCGGTGCATTTCTTCAATCGCAAGTGGAGCAAATCGTTCGATGTATGCCTGAGTGACGATTCGTTCATCCATACCCTCTTTAAATGCAGTCAAACCGATATACATAGCGATGACTGCCAATCCAAACCAAGACTTCATAACCGAGGTGGCTAATTTCAAAAATTGTGCCATAAAAAGCCTTCCAAAATCTGAAAAACTTAAATCAATTTAAGAAGTACATAGTGATCCTTCCTTTATTTTTGGCATCTATTTCACCGCGGTAATCGCAAGTCATCTGACCTTTTATGAGTTGATAGGTAGACTCCGATATATTGATCTTACCCGGGAAAGAAGAGGATTCCATTCGTGAAGCCGTATTGACTGTATCGCCCCAGATATCATACACATATTTCTTGGTACCCACGATGCCGGCAATTACCGAACCACTGTGTATGCCGATGCGAATATCAAACTGACAATTATTGGCCGGATTTTTTACCCATTCGAGAATATCTTTTGCTGCCTGGCAGGTAAGGACAGCATGATCGTCTCTTATTTTAGGCAATCCACTGACAGCCAGGTAAGCATCTCCAATGGTTTTTATTTTTTCCATGTGATACTTGTCGATGATTTTATCAAATGCACCAAAGCATTTATTGAGTTCTGCTACGAGTTGGGTAGGTGTTAAGATTTCACAGATTGACGTAAAGTTTACAAAATCAGTAAACATAACGGTTACATGATCATAGTGTCTGGCCTGCGATTCGCCTTTGGCTTTTAATTCATTGGCGATTTCTAATGGCAGAATATTGAGTAGCAGGGTATCGGATTTTTTTCTTTCATCATCTGCAACCAGTTTTTGTTCTATGGCAACCCTGGATTGTGCTTCTGCGATTTGTTTCTGTTTTTCAAGGTCATGCGTCCTTTCTTCCACTTTATTTTCCAGGTTTTCATACAATAATGAATTATCAATCGATATCCCTATTTGACCCGCCAGCATATTGAGCACTTCCAGTTTGTTTGGAGTAAATACACCTTCGAGCAATGGATTTTCAAGATAAATCAATCCTACTTTATTCCCTTTATTGGCCAAGGGGAGACAGACTGCCGATTTAATCTTTTTTTCTTTAAAATACGGATCACTTCCAAAGTTTTCATCCCGGGAGGCATTGGCAAATGTTTTAGCCTCTACCGTGCGCCAGCAATAGTTAAATAAGGTGCGAGGCAAATCGTGACTCGTTGAAACCGGAATGCTGATATTACTGAGAATATTACCCGGTCCGGATCTGCCTTCTGCAATTACATACAATTCGTTTTCTTTTGGGATGATCAGGGCTCCGCGTTGCGCACCTGCATTCTCCAACAAAACATTCATCAGGGACTGCAATAATTCGTCGAGTTTTATCTTACTTGCTATGCTATGAGACGCTTTGATGAGCGAACCATAATCCAAAGCGGCTGTAGAAAGGTTGGTCTTGGTATTGCCCGCCAGGGAAATGACTTTATCAGAAAACAAATCCGGTCTTTCCAGGGACAAGATTTTACATTTACCGTAAGCTGACCATTGTTCATATAAATTGTATGCATCTTTCAGATAATAATCACTTTGTTTCTTTATGTTTGATTTTGCCAATAATGCCGAAGCTCTTTCATTGGCAATGGCGGCAAATTGAATGAATCCATGTTTGCTGGCTGATTCAGCAGCCTGGGTATACAATTTCAATGCCTGGTCGTTGAAGCCATTGAGCACGGCATCTTCTGCATGGAGGATCAAAAGTTGTTGTTCAAAATTTTCTGCACATCCTTTAATCCAATGTTTAAACCATTTTATATTTCGTTTCAGAATTTTCTGAAATTTAAATTTTTCTTGGCTGGATAAAGATGCAAAATTTGAATAGATTAATAAACTATAATAAAAATACCAATCCGAAACAAAATAATGACCTAAAATGAACAATTGCTGGCCATCCCCTTCTTCTGCCCAGGCAAGGCCTTCTTTAAATTTTCCAAAAAAGTAGTAATAGGGCAATTTAAAATTATAGTAAAATGCGATGTTGGTTTTGTTGCCTATTTCCTGAAGGGTGGTCCTGAATTTTTCTTCATTAAAGTGCTGGCTATTCCACTCTCCAATAGGCAAAACCTGCCCGTTCATAACTTTGGCAAATTGCAAGGAAGGGGTAATAAAATTATATCCTGCGTCGATCTTATTATTGATCATATATTCAAGATATTCTTTCACGCTGTCAATGGCATCATTCAGCTTGACACCCCCTGCTACTTGCTTCCAGAAATACAATGCCATCGCATATCCACTGAAATTGGGGTCACCGTTCATCAGGCAGGCTTTGACATTATTGGTGATGTCGTGGAGATTTTGCAATAAAGGATATTTCCATTGGGTGAAAAATGCATTCACCGTATAATCCAGTTTCGTTTTGATGATGCTGGACTTGGTCCGTTGATGCAATTTGCGAGTGATGTCCCAGGCATTGAGTCCTTGCCGGGAAAGGCCGATACCGGAATAGGCAATCGTCGAGAACCCTGAAAATCCCCAGCCGGAAGCATCGGTAAAACCATGTTTTATATAATGATCGATAATTTTCAATACGACGATGACCATTAAATTTTGATTGACTTGATAAGCACTGGTTGCAATATCAATCAAAAACTGGTTGATCATAATGATTTCCGGATCGGTACACTCTTTGAGATGATATAGTTTTTCTTTGTTTCTATATTTGGTCGAAAATAAAATAAGATATTTAGCTACTTCCAGGGATGCTTTGTTGCGAATGGCCCGGTCGGATTCAGGGAATGAAATATTATAGAGTTTCATCGCTTCCCGTCCCAATTGCAATGATCTGACGGTATTGCCGATTTTTAAATACAGAGACGAATGAACGTAATAGATTTTTAATTTTTCGAGATTTGTTTTAGCATTGGATAATAATTCATCAAAAAGCTTTTCGGCTTCTGCGTGTTTCCCTTCAAGCGAAGCACTTTCGCTCAATTCAGAATAAACATTGAATGTCAATGGGTAGGCCGCTGACCAGGCATCATCGGGCAACAAGGTGCGAGCTGCATCCAGGTAACGGACCGCCACATCGTACGAAGTAGACTCTTTTGCCTTTTTTCCCGCCCGGTAATAAAGTTCGGCTACTTGTCTTTTTTCATGAAGGTCAGTTAATAAATGTTGTCCCTGGCTGTAGTGATTGACGATATCAAATAATTGATCATTGATTTTATCCTCAGGTAATTTCTCAACCAAGGTACGTGCAGTATCGAGATGGATTTGAGCTTTCTCTCCCTCTTCGATGAGGGCATAGGCTGCTTGTTGTACCCGGTCGTGTAAAAACTTAATATTCACTGCGAGTTTTTGAGATTCATTCGCAAAACTTTCATTGATACCTTCATTAAACAAAGAAAATGCTCTATACTTTGGATCGACGGCAATCAAATAGCCCGTATTCAAAGCAGGTTCAAGGGATCTGAATACATCGTGCATGCTTTTATGCATGACCAGCGAAATCGTACTTAGATTAAAGGTATTGCCCAGGACGGCGGCATTTTTCAATACTCCTCTGGCATTCTCCGGCAGGTGATAGAGCTCCCGGGCCATGAGGTCGATTACATTGTCGGTATACGAAAGACCTTCGATGGCATGCTGGTCCCAGATCCAATTGCGATCTACATCCAGCCTTACAAGTTTATTCTCATATAAAGATTGAAGAAAACGATTTATAAAAAAAGGATTGCCTTGTGTCTTGTTGAATACATGCTTTCCCAGTTCATTAGCTTGTGTCAGGGGCATACCAAATGAATCGGCAACGATCTGAATGGTTGTTACTTCATCCAGTGGCAGGAGATTGATCTCATCGATTTTGATAGACCCTTCTTTTTTGATTTGATTCAACGTAATGCTCAGTGGATGGGCTTCATTTACTTCATTACTGCGGTAAGCTCCTACGATTAAGATATCCGATTCGCGTCGATAGGTCAGTATGCGTTCCAGGAGATTGAGCGAAGGTAGATCGGACCATTGCAAATCATCCAGGAATATCACCAGTGGATGCTCTTTGCTTGTAAAACAATATATAAAGTCTAATAAGACCAATCGATATCTGTATTCCTGTTCGGCCGGGGGTAGTTTCTCAATCGGAGGCAGTTTGCCGATTATAAGTTCCAGGGATGGCAGTCCTTCTGTAATCAAGACTGCATTTGCTCCCAATACCCTGTCGAATTTATTTTTCCACTCTGTGATTTTATCATTGCTTTCAGAGAGTATATTCTTAAGAGCAGTATCAAATGCCTCGATAAATGCAAAATAGGGTATGTTCCGTTTAAACTGATCAAATTTACCGGAAATGAACAATCCATTTTTTTCGGTAACCGGTCTCTGCAATTGTTTTACTACGGCTGATTTACCCACCCCGGAATATCCTGCCACCAACGTCAACATAGACTTTGATTCAGACAGCTGGTCATAGTCCTGGATTAATTTATTGATTTCGACTTCGCGGCCATACAGTCGCTGGGTTTTACGAAACTTCGATGATTTATCCTGTGATTTTGCATTGAAATAATTCGTAGGCTTATTATTATCTATTAACGATTTGACTTGCCGCAGATCGTATTTCAATCCGGCAGCGCTTTGGTAACGATCGTCCGGAATTTTTTCCAATAGATTGGCAATGATGATCTCAAGACCTGCCGGTACCGACGGAACCACTTTGGTCAATAATGCCGGAGTCCGCGATAAGTGAAAATGGATTACTTCCAAAGCATCTGCCGAGTCAAACGGTGGTTTGCCCGTGAGCAATTCATACAATACGATTCCCAGTGAATACAAATCAGACCCGGGAGTGATTGAATAACTGGTACGCCCGGTTTGTTCAGGGGCTATATAGGGCAAAGTACCTTCGATGCTTTCAGGAAATATCATCTCCTGTTCCTCATTCATGTAGTTTGTACTAATACCAAAGTCAATCAGTTTGACTTTATTATCAGCATTGATCATGATGTTGGTCGAGTTGATATCTTTGTGTATGATGTTGTGCCCATGTAAATAAATCAAAATATCCGTCAATTGATCGGCGATATTAAAAAATTCATTGAGGGAGAGGGGTTGTCTGAAAATTCTGCTTTTTAGATTTTCTCCCGCAAAAAACTCTTCGACTACACAAACCGCTTTATTTTTAGATACAATAGATTGTACTTTGATGATACCGTCGTGCTGCAGGTTTTTGAGTGTATTATATTCATGACTGAGCTTGGCAATTTTGATGATATCTGTATTACCCGGTCTGGAGACTTTGAGCACGACAGGTTTGCCGGTCAGCATATTTTCTGCCTTAATAATCTCCTGGCTTTGATCTTTGTATAGCGAAGCCTTTGCGATATAGCCTTCCGGTATGAACAGTTCAGTATCAGTCATGCATGGATTCGGTTTAAATAGGTTTCAGGGCTGTGATAAAACTATAGTACCAAAGTTTTCTTGTCAGAGCCTCGTATTGACTTACCGATGCAGTCTGATTTGCATGTTTGATGTCATTCCGGATTTTAAAAAAGTTAAGCAGCCTGCCCAACCATAAAGAATCTTTTGACATTTGATATAATTTTTTCAAAGATTTACCGGTATGCTTTGTTACATCTTCTGTGTTTGCATTTACAAAACCGGCATCGGTCATATTTTTCAGATGTTCATCCCAGGTATCCAGATCCGACATGGACCAGCCATCACACCAGTGTCTGAGGTAATATTCATCTTCCGGTTTGTTCGTTCGACTGTTCCGGATATATTCTGCAGCAATCAATCGACCCCCGGCTTTTAGTAACCTGTAGGCTTCAGTATAAAACTTTTTTTTATCAGCAGCATGGCACAAACTTTCACATGCCCATACTACATCATACGATGCATTCTCAAAATCGGTTTGAGTATAATCTGCAACAAAAAATTTTACTTTGTCTTGCAGATTTCTATGCTTCGCTTCTTTTGATGCAATCTCTACCTGATGAGGTACCAGAGTAATTCCAGATACTGTGCAACCAATATTTGCAGCCAGCCAGAGTGCGCTTCCCCCCTGACCGCAGCCCGCATCGAGCACATGATCCCGGGCGTCGATATTTGCTCTTTGGGCCATGGCTTTATTGAGATTCATGAGTGCTTCACTGTGAGTTTCAGTATTGGTCTCATAATAACCAAAATGCAGGGCACGATCCTTTTTATTAATCCAAAGTGCGCGATAATCCAGCCAGGTATTATCGTAATAAGAAATAATGCTCTTGTTTAAATCCCTCATTGCATAAGGTACAGGGCTTTTTAACTAGTGATTTTTCATACAAAGGGTAAATATAGCAATAATCATGCCCCTTCCTTACAGCTGCCAGTGTTCTCTCAGGTCTGTCGGGATCCTGAAGCCGGATTGTTTTCCTTCTCTGAAGTACCTGGCCAGCACACTGATGATGACGCCTCCCATACTGTTCATCACCTTTTTTATAATATCCGACATCAATCCTCTTTGATTTGGATTGTTTGGGTCCAGGTCTTTTAGTGCTTCATCAAATACATTCACTTGCAGATCCACCAGGTTTTCGGTTTGCTCTCCCCGGGTTTGGGGATAGTCTTTCTTAATATCCTCATTGTATTTTTTTACTTTTTCATTAAAATGACTAAGCTCATCAAAGAATATCTGTTTTTCTTGTTCCTGTACCGTTTCGGGATCTTCATCACCCCGTGATTTTCTGAACAAATCAGGATATTCCTGACCAAAGCTTGGACCCAGGACCTGATAAAATAAATCAGGATGGTTTTCATCGAATAACATTTTTTTCATGATGATCAGTATGAAACGGGTACTCAATAAGAAGGTCGAAAGACAGGTGACCAAAGCCTTAGCCAATAAAATGCCTGAAGTATGATCTTCAAAATCAAATAAATGGTTGTAGATCGTTTTTTGCAATCCCCATGCCTGGTCCACGGACGGCAACAATAAATTTTCCTGTACACCCATGATACGTCCTATTGCTTTCCAGGTATAGAACCAGGCGTTTTTTTGTTCCTCATTTAATGGCTGCCCCAGCATCTCCATTCCTTTGAAATATTCCAGAGAAAAACATTGATTGGTAGCGATGAGGTCTTCCTGGCTGATCGGATTGCCCCAAGTATAATTCCAGGAGGTATCGTTGGGATTAAGGTCTTTGTTGGTACTTTTTTCAAAATTAAAGATAAGATTGTATCGCATGGCCGCATGCATGATGCGTACTTTCAGCGCGGTGAGGATGCCCCTGTTTTCAGGTTGCCACCAATCTTTGTCCATCACATCAAATACAAACTGCGCAGTTTCAAATACACGTCGCATGGGCTGTGTCACCAACAGTTGGGTAAGGCGCAATACATTAGCGGGCTTCTCCGCCATATAAGTATAGGGCAGTGCTCTGAAAAAAAGTATAAAGACAAACTGGATTCCGTTTTCTTTCCAAACTTCACGCGCGAGTTCAAACTGTTTTATATCATCTTCTGTAAATTTTTTAGATAGTTCGTTTTCTACAAATTTTCTCAAAGCGGGTGGTAAGTTTTCTGGAGCGAATGAATCATTTTGAGCCATCGCTTTGAGTTCATTTCGATCCTGGTCAAAGGCTTTTGAATTATAAAGAGACACGACGGCACTATCTGCTTCAGGGTCCATAATCTTACGTAGTTGTTCCAGATTGATCCCGTTGTATTCATATTTTTTTGGAGCTTCCATACACTATGGTTTTATGTTGATTAATATACTTTATGATCTTTGAGCCATCGGTAAGCACCGGTAGGAGTAAAATAACCCCGGATGATCCCATCTTCGCTGGATGTAAAGATACGAGTGGAGTTACTATTGAGGGTAGCACTGGTAACATTGACCAGATGTTTGTATACTGCTATTTCATTTCCCTGAGTATCCCAAAGTCTGACCGTTTTATCTTTTGAATACGTGTAGATAAATTTATCATTGTCCGAAAAAAAAGCTTCTTTGATATCATCGGTATGGCCTGAAAGATTAAAGAGCACATCTCCGTTGCGATTGTGAATCCGAACTGTCTTATCGGACGCAGCAGTCACAATATATTCTCCATCGTTGGAAAAATAAGCAGAGTTATACTTGCAGGATAAGAATGGGGCGCAGTGAATTTTATCCATTTGAATTTCAACGGGAGGGTTTACCTCAAAATCGATTACCAACGATTTATCTTCTGCAACGACGGCCAGACGGCTGCCGTCCGGATTAAAACTCAGATAATTGATTGGCCGGTTAGATAATTTTAGTGAATCCAATCGATGACCTCGAAAGTCGTAGATTAAGATCTCCCCATTAAAATTACTTACAGCCACATGGTTTATTTGCTTTGCAATCGAAAGACCAGTTAAATAGTGGTCTGGATGAGCCACCGTTTTGTAAAGGGATCCGTTGGAAAGCCATATTATCAGGTTTCCATCACGTCCCACTGTTACGATTGTATCACCGACATGATCCATCCAAGTAATTTCAGATTGATGACCTTTTAGATATTTCAAAGAACGATCCTCCAGATTAAAAATAAATCCATCTTTAAATAAAATACCGGCTATCAGATTTTGATTAATAAAATAAACATAATTTGGCACAGCATTGTATTCATTCCCTATAAATGACACACGGTCCATCTCGGACCTGGTGCGCACGTTCCATATCCTCATGGTATAGTCATTACCGGATGAAACCAAATACTTTCCACTCGGATCTACACTGACATAATTTGCTGAATTAGTATGTCCTGTAAATACCATCGGATCGTAGGTCTGAAGAGTCCAATACTTAAATGATCCGTCAGAAGAAACACTGAATACATGATTACCATCATTTGCGATCATTGCATCCGTCACATCTCCTTTGTGACCCATCAATGTAAAGTCAAGGGTTCCATCTGATTCCCATACTTTCAACGTATTATCACTAGAACCGGTGACTAATTTTTTTGAATCGGTAGAAAATTTTCCAACTAAAAATGGAAGTTCATGTTTCAACTTAAATTTTTGGTGAGTATACAGATTATACAAATAAGCAATTGTATCATTTGTACCCAGATAGACCAAAGAATCATTAGAACTGAATTCAATATCATCGATGACAAAATCTTTGCTGCCTACGATTCCCTGTAGGTATGGCAAGAGCTGAATGGGTTTTCCGTTTGGACCAATGATTTTAAATGAATAGGAATCTGCGTATCCAAAAAGTTTACCAGAAGGAGTGGTTTTAATCTCCGAAACATATTTTGAATTAGCCCGTACAGTTTTTAAAATTTTTCCCAAGGTATCCATTTGAATAATCTTATCTACCCAGTCACCTCTGCTATCATCATTGGTCTTAAAGAATATAGTTGCACCGTCTTTACTAAATTCAAAGTCTGAAGCATTTTTAGGCTTGCTGAAACGACGAAGTACATCACCTTGCAGATCAAGTAATTTAAATTCATCGTCAGACATATCCATTTCACCCAATATGTTCTTTGTGGGACAAAGAAGAGTGCGTCCGTAATAAATAAAGCTGTCTTTCAATTGGCCTTTGGTATCAAACACATATACTTTACCATTATCATCCAATCCTACTATGTTCCTGCCATCGTAGGTGACCCATCCGCGTATAAATTGATGGTCCACAGAGTCTGAAATACAAGTGGTTAATAAGTTCCCCTCTTCATCAAAAACAAATAATGTATCACTCCATCCAAATGGCATGATGACCTTTCTGCTTTGATCATACGAGATATTGTAAAAACTTATTGCATTGCGGGTCGCACTTTGATACAATGTCTTATACCAGGGTCTACCGTTATCGATCGCTGTGTAAAAAGAATGAATCAAAGATCTTTTTGCCACTGGCAATGACAACGAATCGTCGACAGAAAATCCATCCATGGCTTCGTGCAAAGAAAGTGTCGGATCGGAATTGACATGCATGGCGGAAGATGCAGCTTTTTCATTGACAAAGTTTCTCATTTCGTTTTTGTGTGCCTTGATATAATAGTAAGCCACAAAACCACTTCCCAAGATGACTAAGATGACGAAAGCTCTTCGCAGCCATTTTATACTTCTTTGCTCTATTTCCTTTTTTCTGATAGCCTTTTTACTTTCATCGATTAGTTTTTGGTCGAGGTCAGAGATGGCCGGCAAATATTTTTTTACACTTTCTATCGTATCCAACTCCCATTTATCCAATAATGAATAATCTTCACTGTTTTTAGATGCTTCTGCATTGGCAAATAAGATGCGCTGTGCTTGTTGTAAAGGTAAGGAAGACTGTGTCTTCATTTTACTTACCGATAAAGCCAGGGTATCGTGAGCCAGCATCGCTGATTTTTTATCTCCACCCAGATCGGTGATCAAAAACAAGTCTTTTGCCTGATGCAGTATGTCCTGAGCTTCCTGCGTTGCATCCGGATACCGGTCCAATAGTTCCTGCTCTCCATGGGCAGCCGATGTATTGTTGGCTGTGCAATAAAAACCCAAAACGTCGGTAATAAAACCATTTTGATACAATACCGGATATTTTGATTTAAAGGACAAGAGTTGATTTTGAAGGAACTCGTCCATGGCAAGACCTTCATCTTTAATTTGCTTATAGAGGGCAATATCAAACGTCGGTGCCTGGGGATTGACGGCATATGCTTTGAGCCAAAGCTTGGTCAATAAAATTTGCAGCATGGGCGCTATCGGGGTATCATCCTTGGATGCAAGATCGGTGGCTACGATTTCGGGTAAGCCACTTTCGATTTGAATATTATACCTCGACTGCAGTTTTGGTGTATTGCTGAATCCATGAAATACATCGATCACATCGGGTATATTCATATGCTCAATAAACATGCGTGATCTGGGCAATTCCAATACCTTACAATATTCATCGATCTCGGAGTAGTATTCCTTTCTGAAAGAAAGAATGATTTTACCCAAAGGCAGGGCATTGGCTTCTCCAAAAATCATCTCTATTTCATTGAATAAAGAAGATAATTCGTCTTTGATCGCTTTGTTAGGTCTTGTATAAGCTTCTTCGACCTGATCGAGGATGACCAGTAAAGGCTTTTGTAATTTTGATTCTACAAATCGCCAGGCCTCGTTGATGTTTTTTGGTGTCTGCCCCGTTGTTAAGTTTTGATTATCCTGATTCGTTGGTATGTCTTCCCTGGTATTTAGTTTATGAATGATAATTTCTACCTCTGATTTAAGATCCGGGCGAATGCTGCCGGCTATATTTTTCAGATTATCCAATACGGCTGCTTCCTGTCTTTCAGCAATAATATCTTCGTTTGATTTTTTTTGAAAACCGGCCAAGGTAATCAAGGCATCGTACAAAGTGCCGGATAATCCCAAGGCCCCGTTGCGCCTGGCATATAAAATTTCATACGATGCTTCCAACCTGGGTTGCAATCCCGCTTCCAATAAACTGGATTTCCCTACTCCCGAATTACCATATAATAAAATAATCGGCGGTGCATGTTTATCGCTAACGGCATGATACAATGTGCGGATATAAAATGATCTACCAAAGAATACATCTGCGTGTTTCCGTTCATATCGATTGAGGTAAAGAAACGGTGTCTCAGGTAAATTATAAATCGATGGTATATCCGGCAATCCAAATAACGGATTACCCGAGGCATCCGCAAAATTCCATGATTTAATGATCTCACCACCATCTTTATACTGGATCACCCAGGGGAATCTTCCTGATTCCAGATCGGCTTTCCCTTCCCAATGCAAAGCACGAGTATTACTCGTACCGGATGCGATTTTTACTTCATCGGTTGCATCACTCCATGCTTTATCGATGCCGGATCCCATGGCCATACTGCTATAAAAACTGGTTGCGAGCTTGGTGGCTATATCGTCATTGATGGAAGACGTAGTACCGATCACGGCGGGTATCCCGGATTTAATCAAATCATTGGCTTGTGCTTCTGACGAACATCCATTCAGGAAAATAAGTTTGAGACCCGGTTGTTTTGATAAAAAGGGAACTAAACCCTCTTTATTAGTTGCGGTATTCTTGCCATCCTCTGACTCTAGTAATAATGAAAAACCGTTGGCATGACCACCGTAATGAAAAATGGCTATGCGCGAACCATATACCGGATCCCGGAAAACATCGACGACATCCGTAATGGTAGAGGAACTGCGTTCTACGATCTCGATAAGTCCTGCTGTGATGGCTGGAGTAAGTGCTCGACGGATATTATGCATTTCGGTGGACAGATTGCGCAGATAAGCAGTAGTATCCACTTTATCATTGGCAAATGCCAGGAATATGACCGGTTTTTGGCTCAAGGACTACTTTGGTTTGAAAGGGAACCCAAAGGTATTTTAAGCCAAAATAGTAAAAATGAAGAAGATCCGGAAATGTTTATTTCCGGTTCTTCTCGCTTTCTTTAATCCATTCTTCTTGCTGGGTCATCAAATAAGCTTTAGCTTCCTCTGCTAACAAATTTGTAGATTGCTTATAATACATGACCGCTAACATATACTTTTGAATATTGGGTGATTTTTGTTTAAAGCACTTATTTACTTCTCGTATACTTTTTATTACATGGTTATGCCAATTAGGTGATACAGATTTTTTTGAAAGTTCAGTAATAAAATTATCAAGTCTTTTCATTTGAATTTCAGTTTGAATAAGTCTCAAGGTGGCTTTCTGATCAATTTCAGCAGGCAAGCACAATGGGAATCCGGATTCACAGGAACACGAAAGATCACCATTCGTTTCCAGGCTACAAAATCCAAACAAGCATTCATTTTTACATTCTGCTTGGGGATATGCAGGAACAGCAAATAGTAAAAAAATGAAACTGTATAAAGCCGACATTATTTTTTTCATGGCTAGAGCATTTATTAATTGTTAAAAAGGAAGTCTCTGCTTGGAAATTAAAATAAAAACGGACGACTGGTTAAAAATATTTTTAAATCCTTGTAACCTTTTGATTCCTTCTTACTCTAATCATACAAACTAAACAAATTCACCATGCTTAAAATTGCTATTCTGTTCTTTGCCCTGGGTGCCATCATGGGACTGACCATTCTTCTTCGTTGGCTCAATAAAAAAGAAGCTTCGAATGCTGTGATTTATTCACATGGACTCTTCGGAGCTATTGGATTGATATTATTGGGATATGCCGGCTACACGCACCAGGAGCATTTTCCTACAATCAGTCTGATCTTGTTTATCTTGGTAGCGACCGTAGGATTTTATATGTTTTTCACTACCACTTTTCCAAACCGGCGTCCTGAACCAAAACCGATATTCATTGCTCTGGTACACGGTCTGGTAGCAGTCGCTTCTTTTGTATTGTTGTTGTATTCAGTCTTGGGTTAAACCGATTCGTTGATTTTTTTGTTATTTGTATATGCTCCCGGTCATTCATAAGACTCACGGTCAATCAACTGATGAGGAATTAATAAGCTCCATCAAAAAGGGCGATGCGCGACTGTATGAAATCATCGTGCGACGCTATAATCCCTACCTGTATAAAATCGGCAGGTCGTATAGATTAAACCACGAGGACACGCAAGATCAAATGCAAAATACTTATCTCAATGCATTTTATCATCTTGAAGACTTTCACCAAAGATCCTCTTTCAAAACGTGGCTGTCATCGATCATGATCCGTCATTGTTATCACTTTATGAAAAATCAAAAATCAAAACTCACCATATCCAGTGACGCAGCAAAAGAAGAATGGCTGAATAAAAGTGAATCTGGGGACATGATTACCCGTATGGAGCTGAATCACATCATCGAAAACATATTGAATGATTTACCGGAGATGTATCGTATCGTATTTGCTTTGCGTGAACTCAATCAACACTCAGTAGAAGAATCAGCCCGTTTACTTGGCATCAGTGAAACCAATGTCAAAGTAAGATTATTACGAGCTAAAAATATGATCAGAAGAAAAATTGAATCCGCATACCATCCAGATTCCATCTATACATTCCTTGAAACGTATTGCAATAGAATGGTGGACCGGGTCATGAAGCAGATTTTGGAATAAATCGAAAACCCGGACGATTAAAGAAAACGATCTTTCTTGTGTGCATGGCACATTGCATAATCACTACTTGCCCGAGTCCATGAAGGGAGTCATAGGCAAGTAATCATAAGACTACCTGGTTCGGTTCGCCCACTTTTGTATTTAGAGAGGCTGACAAGGTAGTCTTTTCAGCAAATTATTATGCACACCCCTGCTCTATATCCACCAAGTATCAAAAATTAATCAATATCTTTTACTTTTTGAATAATTGCAATTCACAATCAATTTTTACTTCGTCACTTACCAGTACGCCACCGGTCTCCAGCGCCGCATTCCATACCAGATTCCAATCTTTCCGATTGATCGTACCGTGCACATTGACCACAGCTTTCTGATTTCCCCAGGGGTCTTTCAGGATACCACCATACTCAACATCGAGGGTGATTCTATTTGTAATACCATTGATCGTCAGGTCGCCCGTGACCTGGTAACTACCATCATGATCTACTTCCGTAAAGCTATTGCCTTTAAACGTAATTTGTTTGTGGTTAACTGCATCGAAAAAATCAGGTGAGGTGATGTGTTTATCCCTGTCAGGCGATCCGGTATCCACAGAGGATGGATCAATCCATAGATCGACTTCGGCGGATGTAAAATCGTCATTTGTAGTTGCAATGTCTGCATCGTATTCAGTAAACTTGCCGCGTACGGATGCAACCATAAGATGCTTTACTTTAAACCCTACATGGGAATGAGCTTTATCTATGCCCCACTTAGTAACTTCTGCCATATAATTTTGTTTTGATGGTAATAAAAATATATAAACCAAGATAAAAACAATTTGTTTACAGATTTAGTAAATATTTAAATCTTAAAAATATACTGATGTAAGACTGGAATTGCGTTGCAATTAAAAGCCAATTATCGTATGCAACCAAGACTCGTCACATTGATCACCCTGATCTTCATCATGACGATATCGTTTCAATGTAAAAAATCAGATCAGGCCATCGTCACAAGCCCCACGATCGATACCAGTTTCCCCAATGTGGATCAGGCTCTATGGCCCTATTTCCAGCGTTTCGAAGAAGAAGCCAGTACGAGAGGAGTCGTTGCCGATCTGGTAGCCCAGGCAATTAGCGGCATTTTTGCAGACATACCCACCGCGAATGTCATCGGCCAATGCAATTATAACAGCAATGCTCCTGAACAAGTCACGATCGATACTCCATTTTGGCGCACCGCTTCTGACCTGGGCAAAGAATTTGTGGTCTTTCATGAACTTGGACATTGCTTTTTGCATCGCAGCCATCTGGAAGATACCGATGCAAATGGATATTGCAAAAGTCTGATGCGATCCGGCACCGGCACCTGCAGAGATCATTATACTATCAATACCAGGAAAGCCTATTTAGACGAACTGTTTAGTATCAAACAATAAGCAGAAAAATATAGTGATCCTTTGGATGGCATATTCATGAAGCAGTATGCATAGACTCATTAAAGATTGAGAATAAATTTTGAGAGCTGATTCAAATGGTGGACTCCTGAATTCACCGCGACGACTATCAGAGAAAACCGTACATCTATATTATCCCGTATGATCAAAATTCGTATTCCTTGAAATAGAAATGAAAACGAAAATAAAAAAAGGCGGTCATCACTGATCGCCTTCCGATTTTAATATTACACAACAATTTTATCTTAATACCGTAACGTTTCCTTTTTTCATATAGGTTTTTCCGTTGATACAGGTCACTGTCAGATAATAACCATATACGTCCGGGTTGGCCAAGGTTCCTTTATAGGTACCGTCCCAGCAAACGGATTGATTGGTAGTTTCAAATACTTTTTCTCCCCATCGATTGTAAATAATCAAAGTCATCGTCGCTATGATATTACTTCTCACACATAACAAATCGTTTTTGCCATCCCCATTGGGAGTAAATGCATTGGGCAGGAAAATATAAGGCTCGCCACAATCGGGAATGTTGACCGTAATTGTAACAGGAACTTTTTGAATACATCCGTCCGGAGAAGTGGCTGTCAATGTATAGGTGGTAGTCTGCTTTGGTTTAGCAGTTGGGTTAGGACTGGTGGGATTATCTAATCCATCCGCCGGATCCCATTTATACGTATAACCAGTTACCACCGTGGATGTGATCCTGGATGATTCGCCGATGGTAATGGTGGTGGGGCTGGCACTTGCCGTAATTTTCGTTACGGGATTTACTTTCACCAATACCGAATCAGAAGATGCACAGCCTTGTTTATTCGTAACGGTCACTTTGTAGGTTACGCTTACATTCGGACTGATGGTCGGCGTAGCTGTATTGGCACCTGATTTAATCTGATTGATCGGAGTCCATTGGTACGTCACTTCCTGGTTTGGATTTACTCCTGAGACCCCCAGTTTCGCTTCATCACCCTGGCAGATGGCTCCACCATTGGGTGCTATAGCCTTTATTTCGATTTTGGCAGGGTCGACATTAACTGTAGCAGAGGTCTGACAGCCATTTTCATCTGTACCCACCACCCGATAAGTTTTCTTTCCGGTTGGCGTCACGGTAACAGTATCCGTTTTTGCAATCGATGTATTTCCATCAAACCATTCAAACTTGACATTTGGATTATTGGATTTTACACCGAGTTTGAATACATTGGAAGTACAACTAACCGAATCTGTAAAGGTCGGTACCACTGTAAATGCAGGTGGCACTTTCACTTTGACCGATTTATTGATAGAGCAACCCCCATTTTTATCATCTGTGATTTTTACATTGAATATGGTCGTTTGATTGACCGTGGCTTTGGGATTGGCAAGATTTGGATTGTCTAATCCTGCAACCGGAGTCCATTCATATTTAAATCTTGAGTCCCCTTTCGGATTGACAGGAACCGGCACACCCGCGCAGGCAACTACACTATCCGGAATGTTTTTACCCTCAATGACTAAGGGGATATTCACTTTGACAGTTTTCGTGACACTGCAATTATCAAACCTGGTATCTGTGATGGTCACAGTATACGTCGTAGGTTGCGTTACGGTAGCTTTTGGATTGATTGAATTGGCGTCGTCGAGGCCGGTGGCAGGTGTCCATTTGTATTTAAGATTTGGATCTGTTTTGCCATTTGGATTCAATGCTACGGGTGTATTGATACATGCATCCACGCTGTCCGGGATAGCATCGGCCGCTATTTTTGTAGGGACGACTACAACAGTATTTTTTGGCGGCACCGTACAATTATCACGAGGATCCGTGATGACTACTGTATACGTTGTTTGAGTCGTTACCGTAGCCTTTGGATTCGGGCTTGTTGGATTATCCAATCCGGTAGCCGGTGACCACTGATATTTTAAATCATTATTTGGTTTTGGATTCAATGGTACAGGTACCCCTGCGCAGGCGACTACGGTATCTTTTATTCCATTCCGGCTATCGACAGTTGGAGTTAATACCACGACGGTCAGCGTTCCGATTGAAATTCCATTTGCATCAAAGATCATTGCCGTAAAGGTGCGGGCGCTATCAACCACAAAGGTTGGATTGACAGCATTCGGATCATTTACTTTATTGGCCGGTGACCATTTATAAAAATACCCGGAGACGGGATTTCGATTCAGTTTTACGGTAGTGCCTGCGCATGCATTGATGGTATCATTGAAATTCATTGGAGCATTGCCAATGTTTAAATTTTTGGATACACAGGGTGCACAACCATCCATCGTACACAAGGTGATGGTATACCTACCTGCTGCCGGATATTTATAACTAGCATCCCGGGTATTGGCCGTATCGGCATTCGTACCTGAGACACCGAAATCCCAATGGTATGTACTTACCTGATCGCCGGTATTGGTAAACTTAGCATCCAGTGATCCATTGGCATTCATTACAGTAAAATCAAGTCTAGGCTTAGTCTTGGATATAATTAAAATGGAATCACGGCTGGAACAACCATTTTTATTATCAACCGTCACGTATAAATATTTAGCTTGATTGACTTTAGGTGATATGACGGGTTCAGGCGTATTGGCGCCATCGACGATGATCGGATCCGGATTCCATGTATAGGTAAACCTGCCTTTGATCGAATCTGCGATGATAAATTTCACTTTGGTGGTATCTCCTGTACAGACGACCAATTGATCCAAATGATATTCCGGTTTGATAAAGGAAGCAATGAAGGTCTTGGTCATGGTTGATTTACAATTGGATCCTTCATCGGACAAGTCAAGGGTAACGGTAATTTTAGCGCCGTTGTCGACCGCAACGACAGGGTTTCTTTCTGATGTTTTGATTGTATTACCGTTTGATTGAATCGTCCAGACATACTTAAGACTCGGAACGATGCCGGTACTTAAATCGATCAGCCTGAGGTTGAGTTTTCCGTTGATACAATCGCCCGATTCTGCTATAAAATTAGGCTTGATCGAACTGATGTCCCGGATCGTAATGGTAGCAAAGGAGGTATCGTAACAAGTGCTGTCCTTGGTGGCTACCAGGGCTACCCGATACGTACCATAGGCACTATAAGTATAATTTGGTTTTGATTCAGTGGAAGTTGCTGACTTGTTATGATCAAAATCAAAAAACCATTTGACCGACTTAGCACCAATATTGGTATTGCTGAATTTTACAGTAAGATCGCATTGTAAAGGATTGACATCGATCGATGCGTCTACAAAGTCGTTGCAGTCTAATACTGCAACTTCAAAATCTCGAAAGACAGCACCCAAAAATTTTCCATTCCGGTACTCTTCTACTTTTACTCCTAATACAAACTGGCCGATGGTCCAGGGGGTCGCAGTTAGCTCGCCGGTGACAGGATTAATTTTGAATTTATCCGGGCCACTTAATTGATCTGACTCACTATAAGGACCAGACCAGGCTACCGGATTAAAATCAGGACTATTGGGTGGTTGTGGTTTAGGAAATTCTTTGGTAGCACCAGAAAATGGAGTCCAGAGTTTGTATACAATCGAATCGCCATCCGGATCTGCAGCATGATGATCAAATTTAAATGGCAT
>CALMKY010000201.1 GCA_937867195.1 uncultured Saprospiraceae bacterium
ATATAATCCGGGAGTAAATGGAATATTGTTTTCTTTGTCGGTCATGACCTTAAATTCATCGGCAAATATTTCACTCTTTACAAGTTTGATATTCAACAGGGATTCATCCGGAGCCGGAATAGTTAATTCAAACTGGTTTAGCCTGCTTTGTTTAAGCTGATCGTATACTACCGCATCGTATTTAATTACCGTGGCGGGTCGATTGGATCTAAGTCCCTTCCACCTGTTTTCTTCTGCACGATCCCGTACAAAAAGTGGAATTGATTTTGTCTGAGTGTAAGCAGACGTGCATATGGCAGATAAGAGTGCAATACAAATAAGGGATTGCATTAATTTCATGAGTAAGATAGTTTTAACTGTTTGGTATTAATTCTTAGTTAAGACGATGGGACAAGATAATTTATTTTTTAAGATTATTTTTTAACATACGATCTTAGTAATTGATTGTAAATCAGTTATATCTGTATCTATGCATCAACAAAATTTGATACTGCGAAATATCATTCTTTTAACGATTTGTATGGAAATGATTTAGTTCAATAAACTTATTAATTATTTGTTCCATTTAATTCATTTGAGCGATTTTATTAATACATAAAGTTTTGAAATTTTTTTTATAAAAAAAATCCAAATAATTTTATTCCATTGGAAGAAATGGATGATTTTCAGAATAGTATATTTTCATACTAATTTTAAAGCGTGAATGAAGTACATTTGTTTGCTTCAGAATTTAACTAAATGAACTTACTTACTTGTCAAAAAAATTTGTTTGATCTGGACGATGAGGTGACTTATCTCAATCTGGCGTATATGTCTCCATTGCTAAAATCCGTAGCCAGGGCGGGAGTTAATGCAGTCAATCAAAAACTTAAACCATGGCAGGTTTATCCGGTCGATTTTTTTAGTCAGGTAGATAAAGCTAAACATCTGTTTTCGCGACTGATCAATAGCCATGAATCCCAAAGAGTGGCGATCATACCATCCATTTCTTACGGTATTACCAACGCTGCAAGAAACATACAATTTAATAAAGGAGATCAAATTATACTACTGGATAAACAGTTTCCATCCAATGTCTTTCCCTGGCAGGATCTCGCCAAAGAAAAGGATCTGAAGATAGATATGATTCCAGTACCCGAAAGCACCACCCGGGGAGCGGATTGGAATGCAGAAATATTGAATACCATACAATCCAATACGAAAGTCGTTTCAATAGAACATGTTCATTGGACCGATGGAACTAAGTTTGATCTGGAAGCCATCAGCAAAAAGGCAAAATCAGTAGGTGCCTTATTGATCATCGATGCGACTCAATCCATTGGAAACCTAAGATTGGATCAATCAAAGATTCAGGCGGATGTCATTGTAGCCACAGGTTATAAAAGTTTATTGGGACCTTATGCGATTGGATTTGCTTATTACAATTCTTATTTTGATAATGGAATGCCAATCGAAAATAATTGGATAAATAAATCGAACAGTGAAAATTTTGAAGGTTTGCTCAATTATGAACAAGAATACAAACCTCAGGCAAACCGGTATAGTATGGGTGAGCAATCCCAGTTTATTCATATGCCGATGCAGGTACAGGCACTTGAACAAATTTTAGAATGGGGGGTGGAGAATATCCAGGCGTATAGTAAATCGATCCTCGATCCCATATTACCTTTATTGCACCAAAAAAAAATATGGATCGAAAACGAAATGCACAGATCAAATCATCTGTTTGGACTCAAACCTAGTAAGAAAATAGACCAGACCCTCAAACAAAGAATACGGGATGAAAATATTTTTGTTTCCTATCGGGACTCATCCATCAGGGTTTCGACCCATTTATACAATGATCGTGCTGATTTGGAAAAATTGATTGATATACTGTAAGTTTAGATAAACCTGCTTTTTATTTCTTTTGTTGGAATCATACAATCTTTTGTTCCAAACCATGTATACCGGTTTCTGGCAATAAATTTATAGAAACCATTTCGGATAAATTTTGGGAAGATT
>CALMKY010000202.1 GCA_937867195.1 uncultured Saprospiraceae bacterium
AAATTTCACAATTAGAATATTGGACACTTTAAAGATGTTCGTTTTTTAGGATTCAGGGTATATGAAAACAATTTTAATAACAGGAGGTGCAGGTTTTATCGGATCACATGCGATTCGGCATTTCCTGAATAAATACGAAGACTATAAAATAGTAAACATAGATGCACTTACGTATGCGGGTAATCTTGAAAATCTTAAAGATGTCGAGCACCATGCGAATTACGTTTTTTTACATACGGATATTACCGATCCCAATTCAATCCGGGAGGCAATGGAATCGCATGCCCCCGATTGGATTATTCATTTAGCAGCTGAATCGCATGTGGATCGGTCCATTATGGATCCACTTGCATTTATTAAAACGAATGTGCTCGGTACTGCCAATCTTTTAATTGCAGCAAAGAATCATTGGAAGGACCAAGAAGGCAAATTGTTCTATCATATTTCTACAGATGAAGTGTTTGGCAGCTTGGGCGCAACAGGCTATTTCACTGAGACCACATCCTATGATCCCAGGTCTCCTTATTCGGCTTCTAAAGCATCTTCTGATCATTTGGTAAGGGCCTATTTCCATACCTACCGTTTACCCGTCATCATTTCGAATTGCAGTAATAATTATGGACCCTATCAATTTCCTGAGAAGCTGATCCCCGTCGTCATCCAGAATATTTTAAATAAAAAGCCTATTCCTGTTTATGGCAAAGGCGAAAATATTCGGGATTGGTTATACGTTCAGGACCATGTAGAAGCGATGGATGTGATTGCCCATCATGGGAAAATCGGAGAAACGTATGCCATCGGGGGGCATAATGAATTGCGTAATATAGATTTGGTGCGATTATTGTGTCAGATCATGGATCGTAAATTAGGCAGACGACCTGAAGAATCAAGCTCCTTGATCAGTTTTGTAAAGGACAGAGCCGGTCACGATTTGAGATATGCGATCGATGCCACTAAATTGCAACGTGAACTCCAATGGGTGCCTAAAATTAAACCAGACCAGGGTATGGAAATGACCATCGACTGGTACCTGGCCAACACAGATTGGCTAAAACATATAACCTCAGGAGCCTACCAAACTTATTATCAAGCCCAATATCAAAACAGATGAGAAGGATGAATAAAAAAACAGTATTCATAATCCCCATTGCCATATTCTGTATTTCATTGAATGCACAGATACCCGATTTACTCAATGCCGGCACCAAAGCTAAAGCACAGTCTGAATTATCTAAAAGAGGCATTACGGAACAAGAATTAGCCGATAAGCTGGCTGAAAAAGGTATATACCTCAGTGATATCAATAATCTCAGTGCTGAAGAAGCCGTAAAATTTCAGTTTGAAATACAACAAGCGATTGCCGAACTTCAGGCAGAAAAGAACATCACCTTGCCGGTGGATGTTCAATTTAAAGCAAATGATCCTACAGTAAGAAGACCCAGATATCAAAACGATACCATACTACCAGGCCAACAGCAGCCTACAAGTACTCCTGTGAAAGGTTCTGGCAAGGCGGTAGTGGATGAGGACATCTCCAACGATAGTATTCCTTATGTGCCTGTATCGAAAACCAGTAAAACAACCAGTACCCAGAGTTCTATAAAAGCTCAGCCATTGGATCTTTCAGGCCTCATCTATGGCCAGGAAATTTTTAAAAACAAAAGTGTCGAGACCTATACTAAATCAGAAAATATCAAACCACCGGATACTTATTTATTAGGAGTGGGTGACATCGTCAATATTCACATTTTTGGAAGGTCAAGAACAGACTATAAAAATATAGAGATAAACCCTAAAGGTTACATACAATTAGGTCCTTTTCCCAGAATATATATAAAAGGACTTACGTATGAAAAAGCAAGACAAGTAGTCAGACAGACGTTGCAAAATTATTTTATATTCGAACCGAATGAGTTTGAAATGACCATCGATTATTCGAGAGAGATTGGTGTCAATATCTATGGGGAAGCAGAGCAAATAGGTACCTTTAATATGCCGGCGACCAATACCGTATTCAATGCATTGGTTGCTGCAAAAGGCCCTAACAAAATCGGAAGCGTCAGAAATATAAAACTGATCAGAGGCAAGAACACTCGGATCGTAGATGTATATCAGTTTATAAACAACCC
>CALMKY010000203.1 GCA_937867195.1 uncultured Saprospiraceae bacterium
ATTTGATTCAGAGTCGCTGAGAGAAAAGTTTGAGCAGGCCGCCACTGAGGTAAAGTAAAAAAAAAAAGTTTTAAAAAAAAGAAGAAAAGGGGATGGGGTGTTTTGTTGTTGTTGATGCTGTTGCAGATTTTGCTTTTGAAGTTTTCTGTTCCTGAATAAAAAAATGGTAATCAATGCAAGTAATCCGCCCAGCGCTAATATTCCCACGGATGGAATATTTTCATTCACGGAAAGTTGTCCATCTTGAAATACTCCACTTGCTTCACGTACACTTGAAATGACAGTAGGAGTAACGATCTCCAAGCTCAAAGCAAGGATCGCTACAAGTAAAAAAACGGTTTGAATCCTTTGTATCATATTTAGAAAAAATTAACGGCTGCGAAGATAAGCGGTCTTACCTTTGCGGGGCAAAAATAAGCAGTGTAAACATTACCGAAGAGCTTTGTCAGATTTCCATATAACAGCACGAATCAAATCAATTATCATCCTGACGGCAATGATGTCATGCATGCATATTTTGTATGCCCAGCAACCTGTAAAAAAGAATGTTGCGGCAACCCCTCAACCGGTAGAAGAAATCAAAATTGTACACAGCGACCTTACCCTGATCAATGTACAAGAGGGAAACGAACAAAAAGTTTTGACCGGGGATGTACAATTATTCCATGACAGTAGCTTTTTATATTGTGATTCTGCGAGGATAGATGGTATGATCGTATCGGCTTATAAAAATGTGGTCATCCGGCGCAACGATACCATTCAGATTTTTGCTGATTCTTTAAAATACAATGGCAGTACGAAGACATGTGATTTATTTGGAGAGGTAATCCTGGTGAGTGGTGGACAGACGTTGACAACTAAAAAATTGCATTATGATCTGAATACCGATATTGCTTCCTACCTTACCGGCGCGACTTTGCGATCCAATTCGACGGCATTAAAAAGCAAGAAAGGATATTATCATGTAAAAGAAAACCTGGCTTATTTTGCAGGTCAGGTTCAAATGACCGATCCTGAAATACAATTGCGAACAGATAGTTTGGAGTTTGATACCAAGACGCATACAGCCATTTTTGTTGCACCCACGTTGATGGAGAAAAATGATCGCAAGATTTACTGTGAAGGAGGACATTACGATGTAGAAAACAAAACTGCCGAGTTTTTAGGTAATCCTCAATTCCAGGAAAAAGACCGCAAAGCTGCCTCAGATCGCATGGTCTACGATGGAAAAATAAATGAAATCAAACTTTATGATCACGTAAAATTTGTGGATTCTACGACCAGCTTGGAAGGTGATACAGTATTTTACGATCAGAAAAATAAAGTGATGACCCTGTATGGCCAGGGTTTTGTAGTCACCAAAGATGGTAAAGTAGAATCTTCAAAAAAACTTGTTTACAATGAGGGATCCGGAATATTTACTACCAACGGACGATCCGCGTTGAAGGACAGTACCAATATATTGGAAGCAGATATGATTCGCCGGGATGGAAATTCAGGAAACCTGATGGCCATTGGAAAAGTAAATTATACCGATACAGCGAGTCATTCCATGATTGATGGCGATTCCTTGTTTTTCAACAAAAATGAAAACAGAGTGATTGCCGTGGGTAAAGGCAGACAACCCCTATTCAGATCCTACGATAATCCCCAGGATACTTTTTACCTGCAAGGTGATACGTTGATTGCATTTCAACATGACACGATTACCAAAAAGAAAACCATCCTGGCATATCATAAGGTTACAGTGTTTAGAAGCGATGTTCAGGCAATATGTGATTCACTGGCATACAGTGAAACAGATTCATTATTTACTCTCTATAAAAACCCTGTCATCTGGTCTGATACATCCCAATTTTTTGCGGATACCATCCGGATCAGGCAGGAAAATCATAAATTAAAAAACATCTTTCTAAGACAGAATGCATTGATCATTAATTCTCCGGATTTGAAATTTTTTAATCAAATCAAAGGGCGAAATATCCGGGCTGATTTTGATTCAACCAATCTTTCCTTCGTAGACGTGTCGGGCAATGCAGAAGCCGTTTATTATATCCGGGACGATCGCAATGCATACATCGGTGTAAACAAAATCATTTGCAGTAATATCCAGGTAACCTTTGGCAATAATAAAGTGGATCGCATCTACTTTCTTACAAAACCAGATGGCACGATGTTTCCAATGATCGGTACAGATCATACCAAACTCCGACTGAAGGAGTTTAAATGGCTGTTTACCGAGAAACCAAAGAAAGAGCATTTTGTGGTTCTTAATTTACCTTTGCAGTAATTTATGGGTCGTATTCTATTCATACTCCTGTTTTTATTCCCGTATTCATTAACCGCGCAACTTGAAGAAGCATTTCAATTATACAATTCAGGTAAATATGAACAGGCAGCCACCATCTATCAAAATTACATACATCAAAAAGGTAAATCCGCTGATCTATTATATAATCTGGGTCTTTGTTTCCTGAGTGCAAAAAAAATTCCTGCCGCCAGGCTGGCTTTTGAACAAGCGAACCTGTTAAGTCCTGATTTTAAGCATGTGCAAAATTTAATAAACAGTATAAA
>CALMKY010000204.1 GCA_937867195.1 uncultured Saprospiraceae bacterium
TGGAGGTAAACGAATTCCAGTCTTTCTTTTCTTTAGGACTCCAGACCGACTCTGCAATGGCCAAGGCACGTGGAAATGTCATATAGAAAGCATGTCGCAAAGTAGGAATTTTCTCTGACCAAAGATTAGCCTGACCGCCTAAAATATATTTCCCTTCAACCCCGTCCGGTATAGGTTCAAATGAATAAGATTTTTGCAAAGTCAATGTCGCATAAATCGGAAATTCAATGGAACGATCGCCTTGCATATAATCAATATAAGCAAATGTAGTAGGGCTCATGACCACTTCATGACCAAGTTTTGCGGCATCGATTCCACCTTGAATACCACGCCAGGACATGACAGTAGCTTCCGGTGCAAGGCCTCCTTCGAGAATTTCATCCCAACCAATGAGTTTTTTTCCCTTCGATTTAATAATTTTTTCGACACGTTTCACAAAGTAAGATTGGATTTCATGAGCATCTTTTAGGTTTTCTTTAGCCATGAGCGCTTTGCAATCAGGATCGTTCTCCCAGTAGCCATGATAGCATTCATCTCCTCCCATGTGGATATATGGATTGGGAAACAAAGCAGCAACTTCTGTAAATATTTTATCCAGGTAGTTATAGACTTGTTCATTAGCCGGATTGAGCGTATTATCGACCAGCATTTTAAACTTACCATTGCCATACCATTCTGAAAATTTTGTTCCCGGATTGACATAAACTTTTTCATGAGTACAAGACAATTCAGGATAGGCAGCTAATATAGCCATGGAATGCCCGGGTACATCGATCTCAGGAACAATGCTAATATTGAGTTTCGCTGCATACTTTACCAAATCCTTGATTTGCTCTTGGGTATAAAATCCTCCATACGTAGCGGGCTCTCCTTCCTTTACATCTGCCCGATCACCAAATGTACCGAATCGCTCTGCACGCCAGGCACCGACGGAAGTAAGTTTAGGTAAAGCTTTGATTTCAATTCTCCATCCATTGTCATCGGTTAGATGCAGATGCAGCGTATTGAATTTATACATGGCCATCGCATCCATATATTTTTTTACATCGTCCACAACAAAGAAATGCCTGCTGACATCCAACATAAGTCCTCTCCATCCAAATCTTGGATAGTCTGTAATACTGGCGGATGAGATTGAATAAGGTGCTTTACCATGGACAGGAATAAGTTGTAATAATGATTGCAAAGCATAGAAAGCACCAGATGGATTATTTGCCTGGATATCGATACCACCCGGAGCAATATTCATTTTGTAGCCCTCTGGCTTTAACGATGCCTCCTTGATTAGGCTGATCGTGATGCCATTGCTTCCAGAGGATGCCTTGCTTAATCTGAGATCCTTGATCAACGGATGGTTGACAAACATATTCACTGCATCCGATAGGTCGCCTGATTTCGCGATGATGGGAGTACCTGCTTTGAGAGAAAACGAACCGCTGGCTGCTACATAAGATACCGGTGCCGGTACGATTACATTGCTTCCGGCCATTGAACTACTGTTGGATTGGCAGTCAGAAAACATATAGGTGCACAATGTGAAAACAAGAATGAATATTTTTTTCATAAAAGATTTAAATAATGTCAATTTTCATTTATTAGAGAGGCGTCAAAAATAAAGAAAGTAAATGAGATAAAGGATGACACCAATAGGAAGAGCATATTTTATCGGAAACAGAGACCGGTATGAGGAAATAAAAAACACTTAAAATGGAGGCGTTATCTTTAACACCATGATTAGAAACTTGGCAGGTACATTCATTTTTACTTTTTTATCAAATTTAGCTTTTACTCAATCCTGGGTTAATCGTATTGCCGGGTTCCCATTGCATCACGTAAGGGCTATCATTACTGACCAAAACGATCACGCGTTGATACAAAAATCAGCTGAATTATTATCCCGGGATCTTTTATCCGTATTCGGTAAAGAAATACCGATCTTGCATGTGATCGACCCTGCTTATCAGAATCTGATCATCATCGGGTCTAAAGACAAATCAGCTATCATTCATGATTTAATAAATAATAAAACTATCGATGAGCACAAAATCAATACATGGGAATCGTATGCTGTACAATATTCAAATGGCGCCTTGGTGATCGCCGGTGCCGACCGCAGGGGGACAGCTTTCGGTGTATTCGAATTATCTAAACAAATCGGGGTCTCTCCCTGGTATTTTTGGGCGGACGCACCCATCAAAAAACTTACTTCACTTTATGTCAATAATAACCTAGATGTTTCCGATGCTCCCAATGTAAAATACCGTGGCATCTTCCTCAATGATGAAGCTCCTGCACTCAGTGGATGGGCAAAAGAAAAGTTTGGAGGATTTAATCACTTGTTTTATGAGAAAGTTTTTGAACTAATCCTTCGGTTAAAAGGCAACTATATCTGGCCTGCCATGTGGGGTAATGCATTTTACGACGATGACTCACTCAATATCCAATCGGCAGATCAATTTGGCATTGTCATCGGAACATCTCATCACGAACCACTCATGCGGGCACATGACGAATGGCGTCGATATGGCAACAAACAAAAATGGGATTACGATAGCACCGAATCAGGACTTAAGGATTTCTGGAGAAAAGGAATGGTTCGTGCCACCAATGAAAAAATAGTGAGTATTGGAATGAGGGGCGACGGCGATCGACCTATGAGCAGAGAAACCGCCACCAATTTACTTGAACGCATCGTAAAAGATCAGAGGCAGATCATAGAAGAGGTAACCAGTAAGCCTGCCCGAGAAACTCCTCAACTATGGGCATTGTATAAAGAAGTACAGGATTATTATGATAAAGGAATGCGAGTCCCAGAGGATGTTACTTTACTATTGTGTGACGATAACTGGGGTAATATCCGCAAACTACCCAAATACGGGGACGCCGCCCGGAAAGGTGGTTATGGCATTTATTATCATTTTGATTATGTTGGTGGTCCCCGAAACTACAAATGGGTGAATACCAATCCACTTCCTCGTATCTGGGAACAAATGCACCTGGCATATGAATACAACGTGCGCAATATCTGGATCGTCAATGTCGGAGATCTCAAGCCAATGGAACTGCCCATTAGTTTCTTTTTGGATTATGCCTGGAAACCGGAAGCCATCCATCAAGATCAATTACAATCCTATACTGAAGAATGGTATGAAAACATCTTTGGGAATGCTTATTCTAAAAATATGGCGGAGATTACATCGCAGTATTTAAAACTCAATGGCCGTAGAAAACCAGAATTGTTGGATGCCAATACGTATTCTCTCGATCATTACAACGAGGCCGAAAGAGTCACACAAGAATATTCCAATCTTTATAAAAGAGCCGATCGGATCCATGGTCTTATACCACCCGAATACCGCGATGCGTATTACCAATTAGTATTACATCCCGTCAAAGCTTGTAGTAACCTTCAGGAAATGTATACTGCAGTAGCCAAGAATAAATGGTATGCATCTCGATACAATGCCGAAGCACAAGTCTGGGCTGATAAAGCAAAAGATCTGTATAGTCAAGATTCGTTGATAAGCCTTGAATACCATCAACTCAAAAATGGTAAATGGAATCATATGATGGATCAGACCCATATTGGCTATACTTACTGGCAACAACCCAGTCGTCAAAGATTAATAGGATTAAGAACTGTTTCCGTAGATTCAATTAAAAAGGATAAACTAGCAACTCCCTGGAACCAGCAATTAAATCTTAATACACCAGAACCTAAAAAGCCTAAATATTATTCAGCTATTGATAAAGTAATTTCTTTAAAGGCAAATTCTTATCATAAAGCAATTAATGCTCCGACCGCTACCTGGACGTTACTTCCTGATCATGGTCGCGAAGACGATGCAATGACGACATTCCCGGTCACTTCACCCGATATACCCCTCACTGTTACGTCTCCCCATCTTGAGTATGCTATTGAGCTAGAGGATACCGGAACATTTAAATTACATCTTTATCATTCTCCCACATTAAACTTTCACAACGATGGTGGTTTATTATATGCTATTTCAATAGATAAGGAAACACCGCAAACCATCTCTCTCAATAAAGACGATAATCAAAATCGGGTTTGGGAAAGTTGGGTGGCTAATAATATTATAGATCAATCAGTCTCTGTTTCATTTAAAAAGAAAGGAAAACATACGATCAAATACTGGATGATCACGCCGGGAGTGGTTCTGCAAAAGCTTGTATTGGATCTGGGGGGAATGGAACCGTCCTATTTGGGGCCGCCGGCACAATGAGCATGTTATTTTTTGCAATACTCTTATGAGTTCATAAAAAAATTTTGAACTTGATCTTTATTTGATTTTAGACTTTAGCGTGAAACCTGTCTTATCTGGACTAGAATATATAGTCTTGCCTATCTTAATTTTTTTATATGAAATCAAAATATATATAATTTAATAAAACTGAATGAATCATAAAAAATGCAGAATTCATTCTGTCATTCTATGGCATTCTACCTTTCCCTATCTTTGCCTTTCAAAAAAAATTATAATTCCTCGATATGGCAGCTACGGATGATGTTTTCAAGAAGATCGTATCACATTGTAAAGAGTATGGTTTTGTATTTCCTGCATCTGAGATCTACGATGGTCCCGGCGCAGTGTATGATTATGGACCTTATGGTGCCCAGTTACGCAATCACATTAAAGAGTATTGGTGGAAATCGATGGTGCAAATGCACGAAAACATTGTTGGCATCGATGCAGCTATTTTTATGCATCCGACTACCTGGAAAGCATCGGGTCACGTAGATGCATTCAATGATCCATTGGTAGATAATAAAGATTCTAAGAAAAGATATCGTGCGGATGTATTAATCGAAGATTATATCGCCAAGCTGGAAGATAAAATCGGCAAAGAAGCCGAGAAAGGCCGTAAAAAATTTGGAGAGGCATTTGACGAGGTACAATTTAAAGCGACTCATCCGCAAGCATCCAAATGGCATAAAGAAGCTATCGAAGTCAATGATCGCTTGCAAGCTGCGATGCGGGATAAAGATATGCCTGCGCTCAAACAAATCATCGAAGACTGTCAGATCGCTGATCCGGAAAGCGGCTCGCGTAATTGGACAGAAGTAAGACAGTTTAATTTGATGTTTAGCACTCAGCTTGGTAATATAGCCGGTGAAGAAGGTAAACTTTATCTTAGACCGGAAACAGCTCAGGGAATATTCGTCAATTTTCTAAATGTACAGAAAACGACTCGTCAAAAACTGCCGTTTGGTATAGCTCAGATCGGTAAAGCATTTCGAAATGAAATCGTAGCCAGGCAGTTTATCTTTCGTATGCGAGAATTTGAACAAATGGAAATGCAGTTTTTCATCAAACCCGGTGACGAAATGCAATGGTATAATTATTGGAAAAAAATGCGTCTTGCCTGGCACCGGGCAATTGGTGCCCCGGCGGATAAGTTGAGATTTCATGATCATGAAAATCTTGCTCATTATGCCAATGCAGCTGTTGATATCCAATTTGATTTTCCATTTGGATTTAAAGAAATAGAAGGTATTCACAGCCGCACGGATTTTGATCTGAGTCAACATCAAAAGTATAGCGGTAAGAAGATGACCTATTTCGATCCCGAGTCAAATGAATCGTATGTGCCCTATGTGGTAGAGACATCCATCGGACTCGATCGTATGTTCCTGGCGACCATGTCACGAGCGTATACAGAGGATATCGTGCCCGATGCGGATGGTAAAGAGAGCAGTCGTGTCGTATTAAAACTGCATCCTGCTTTAGCACCTGTCAAGTGTGCCATTCTGCCTTTATTAAAAAATGATGATCGGTTGACTTCCAAAGCCGAAGCCATTTTTAATGAATTGAAATATTCGTTTAATTGCCAGTATGATGAAAAAGATGCGATCGGTCGTCGATATCGCAGACAAGATGCGATCGGCACCCCTTATTGCGTGACCATCGATCATGATACATTAACTGATCATATGGTTACTGTACGGGATCGTGATACGCTCAGGCAGGATCGTGTATCAATCGATCAGGTTGCTAAAATCATATCCGAAAAAGTTGATATCAATAACGTCCTGAGAGAGATCGAGAAGCTGGCATAACTGGATTAAAATGTTTTTACTGTAGCAAGGTGTATCCATTTCTACTATTTGTGTACGGAAATGATACACTAAATGTCTTGTAATATTTAATTAAGAATATGATTTTCAGGCAGATAAGAATCTGGCATGAAGATTCGTATTCAATCATAAGACCAAATTCGATTTTTCTATGCTTCGCAATTATTTTACCATCGCGTTTCGTACCCTTTTAAGGAATAAAGTCTACTCGACGATCAATATATGTGGCCTGGCGTTAGGACTCGCAGTAGCCATGCTGATCATATTGTATGCAAAAGATGAAGTGAGTTATGATCAATTTCATAAAAATAAAGCACAGATATATCAAATCGTCAATCAATGGAGAAAGCCGGATGGATCCATTCAGAGTCACGATGGGAATACAGGCAATCTGCAAGGTTATAAATTTAAGGCAGCGATACCGGAGGTCTTGGATTATGTACGATTACAAAGTAAAACGATCAATATTAAATTTAAAGAAGAAATCAAAAGTTATGAGATCCTGCAAGTGGACTCCACTTTTTTTACAATTTTTTCATTTCCAGTCATTGCTGGTGATTCAAAAACATGTCTAAAAAATCCGGATGCAATCATTATTTCTGAAGAAAAAGCAAAAACTTTTTTTGGAACCACTGATTGCATAAACAAAACCATCGATCTGATCGAAGAAAATAAATCCAAACCCTATACCATTACTGCAGTTACCAAACGATGTCCTCAAAATTCATCCATTAAATTTGATTTCCTGATGCCCATCCAAACAGATAAATCAGAATACAGTAATGGAGAAAATTGGTTTAATTTTTTCCTCAATACTTTTGTTATCCTTAGCCCGGGAGCTAATCAGGCCGCCGTAGAAGCTAAAATGAAGCAAGTATACGAATCCGATGCTAAGGATGCCATCGTCATGATGGCAGATAAATACCAGGTAAAAGAAAAAGCGGAGTTTTTGTTACAACCTTTCTTGTCGATGCATTTATCCAAAGATTTCCCTCCACAAAATGGATTGGTTGATGCCAGCAAACCAATGTACTCCTACATACTTACGGGAATTGCGTTTTTTATTTTAGGCATTGCTTGTATTAATTTCATTAATCTGACGATTGCCAGATCACTTAAGCGTGCCAAGGAGATCGGTGTGCGTAAAGTAATAGGAGGCAATCGTTCCAGACTTATTCTTCAATTTTTAGGCGAATCCATGTTACTCACCTTTATCGCATTTTTACTTGGTATTGGCATAGCGCTCTTGTCTTTACCCTTTTTTAATAAAGTGTCGAATAAAGCGCTTTCATTTAGCTTTTTGTTTGACTGGAAACTGATTTTGGGTTATTTAGTATTATTGGGGATTACCGGTTTATTAGCCGGTTTTTATCCGGCATTGATCTTGTCTGATTACAAGCCGGTGGATACATTATACAGTCGTTTTATCAATCCCGGTAAGAATTATTTGCAGAAAAGTCTGGTGGCTCTCCAGTTTGCTTTAGCGTCTTGTTTAATTATTGCTACTCTTACGATCTATAAACAATTTAAATATTTGATCAATAAAGATCTTGGCTATGATGATAAACATATACTGGATATCAATAACATTTGGGATCAGCCTAAAGATAAATTAGTCTTGTTTAAAAATGAACTTCTAAAAAATCCAAACATTATCATGGCTGCACCCAAAAACGGTGGATTTTGGGGCACAGTAGCAAGAGTCAATGGTGAGACTCAATTAAACTTTGCATATGAAGTCATTGATGAAGATTATTTTGATGTATTTAAAATCCCAATCAAACAGGGAAGAGCTTTCTCAAAAGATTTTCCTTCAGATTCAATTCAATCGGTCATGGTGAATGAAACGTTTGTAAAAAAAGCCGGGTGGACAAATCCGATCAATCAAACTGTAGATTTTTGGTATCGAAATCATAAATACAATGTAATCGGTGTAGTAGCTGATTATCACTACCAACCTATTACACAAGAGATCGGTCCACAATTATTCACAATGAAACACGATGATAATTACGGTAAAATCAGTCTCAAAATAAAACCAGGTTCCGAAGTTCAGGTTTTAGATTTTGTTTCAAAAAAATACAAAGAATTTTTTCCGGTAATTCCTTTTACTTATAAATACCGCGATACTGAAAACGCACTTGCCTACGAAGCAGAAAACAAATGGAAGCAAATCATGCTTTTCGCTGCCATCCTGACCACCTTTATTTCCTGCATTGGATTATTTGGCCTGGCAACACTATCCGCTGAGAAAAGAACTAAAGAAATAGGTATTCGTAAAGTATTAGGAGCCGATGTGCAGGTTCTGGTAAGAATGCTAACCACACATTTTCTATTCTTAGTAGGCATCTCTTTTTTATTTTCATTTCCGGTTGCATTTATCTTATCCAATAAATGGTTATCCAATTATCCGTATCGTATAGGATTTAATGTCGGTATTTATCTGTTTACAGCTGCAATTACTCTGATGGTTGCATTGTGTACGGTAGGCATCCAGAGCATCCGGGCTGCCATCGCAAATCCTGTCATAAGTCTACGCCGTGAGTAAAAATTGGTTTATGTCTATTTAAGTAAGATGGTGTTCAGTGCTCCAAGCTTAAAATTAACTATGAATACCAAATGATTTCTCAGTAACAAAAACGCAGCTACACTTTAATAAATATGCTGATTTATTTTCCTTCCATCAATACGCTACCTCTCTGATTAATTTTACTGATGTGGATATCATGACTTATTTTAAGATCATCCATTATTTCTTTGATTGCGGATGCAATTTTATCGATGGTTTCTTTTCCTTTTGCTAATGAAAAAATCGCAGGACCAGCTCCTGAAATAGAACTGGTAATTGCTCCGTGATCGTAGGCAGCTTTTTTTACCTGGGATAAAAAAGGAATCAATCTCGCCCGTTGAGGTTCGATGACCACATCGACCAATGACCTGGACATCAGCTCCCAATCACCTCTGTAGACAGCAGCCACCAAAGCACCCATATTCGCGGTCTGTTGAATAAATTGTTTCATGGGTACATCAGGAGATAAGATGCCGCGGGCTTCTTTTGTCAGGATCGTAATATGAGGAAACAATAAGGCGCAATATAAATCATTGGGCACTGGTAATTGAATGACATCTTGTGGCTGCAATGATCGGATCAATACCAATCCACCCAATAAAGAAGGAGCTACGTTATCTGCATGTACTGCTCCATCAGCAGCTTGTTCTCCTTTGACGGCAAATTCAAGCAGATCATATTTTCTAAATGGATTCCCGATCAAAGCATTGGCCGCCACTAAAGCTGCTGCTGCACTGGCTGCACTCGATCCCATACCAGTACCGACCGGCATTTTTTTAATGATTTCCAATTCGATACCAATCGATGAATCTCCCAATTTGTCCAGCATAGCTTGTACAGCTACCGAAGCTGTATTCTGAGTAGGATCAGTGGGTATCTTGTCGTGATTGACACTTTTAATCGATACACCCGGTTTGGAGGTTACTCCTGCGATCACTTCATCACCCGGTGATTCCATTGCAAAACCCAACACATCAAAACCAACACAAATATTGGATACGGTAGCCGGTGCATACGCTTTTTTAGTTTCTATCGCCATACAAAGTGCGCAAAGATAACCATTGAACCGCTATGCAGCATGACCTATTCGCAGAATGGTTTTATTTTGTATTGCCATGAGGATTTCTCCTTCATCGATCTTACAAAGCGTATCACCGATGATGATTGAATTAGCGCGATCAACCATTTTAAGATACATCCAATGAACGATATCGGATAAAGAATCCTGTTCACCAAATGTCAGGTACATTTTAATGCTCTCATTGAATCCGATGCCACGACCTCGATAGTTCGCATCGATGGTGATGGACGCTTTGGTGCCGGGTATCGTGTATTTATCACCATATTCAAGAAACCGATATCGGGTACCGAATAAATGATATTTTAAATCTTTATCTGTGGTTAGGATCTCAATGTAAAAATCTTTACCTGCATATTTCCGGATCTCATCTTTGACCGGGACATTGTCTTTAACTGCATGGGGTACTTTAAAATATTTTTTGATTTTGTCGGCCAAACTTTCTATTTCTTTAAACCTGGACAATGATAATTCCCGGATTATTTCGTCATCGTACCGTTCAAATTTATCCGGATGATATCGGGCACGAAGTGCTTTTAGTTTTTCTTCAAATTCCTCATAGGTTAATTGATCAATGGTTTTATCAAAATATTCTTTGATCTTAAGACGATCGTTTGTATCAAGTTGATGATCCATGTCTGTAAAGTTATGGGAATATTCATATTGAAGAATCGAGCGATCTTATTTCTGTCAATCCAGTTTTAAACTAAATCGTACTTTCTTGCCATCCCGTGCATTGGGACCAAGATATACATCAAAATCCCCAGCTTCACCGCCATATACGAATTGTGAATTATAAAACTTAAGCAATGATTCATCAATGGTAAACGACACTGATTTTGATTCTCCCGGCTTTAGATTGATTTGTTGAAAACCTTTGAGTTCTTTTTTGGGACGAGCGATCGTACCGACCAAATCATGAATGTACATCTGTACTGTTTCTGTTGCCTCGGATTTGCCCGTATTCGTGATTTGGGTCGTCACTTGTATGGTTCCACCACTGTGCAAAGTTGTATTGCTTATGGTTGGCTCGCCATATTGGATTGTAGAATAGGTCAATCCATACCCAAATGGATATAATGGATCGTTTGTGAGATCAAGGTAGTTTGATTTAAATTTTGGGAATGGTTCATTATTATAAGGTCTGCCTGTGTTGAGCATGGCATGATATACAGGTATCTGTCCTTCTGTCACAGGAAATGAAGTAGTCAATCTTCCTTTGGGCGAGGCATCCCCAAACAAAACATCGGCTACTGCATTACCACCCTCAGTACCGCCAAACCAAACATCGAGTATTGCATTCATATTTTTGTCTTCCCATGGTAAGCACATAGGTCTGCCATTATATAGGACCATGACAATTGGTTTGCCTGTCTTTTTCAATGCTTCCAATAGTTTTCTTTGACTTGGTTGTAAAGAAATATAAGCCATACTGCTTGCTTCACCTGTCATGTCTGCGGCTTCACCTACGACTGCTATGACGACATCGGATTGCCTGGCGATGGATACGGCTTCGTTGAGCAATGCTTCAGGAGATTTTTTATCGATATCGGCTTCCAGACCAAATACATTCACATGTTTGGCAAGTGTTGTATCATCCGTAAGATTGGCTCCTTTTGCATATCGAATCGTTGCTTTGTCACCTACTGTGTTTTTTATTCCTTCGATGACCGTAACCGCTTTATCAAAATCTGCACTGACCGACCAGGTTCCGCACATATTGCGGCGACTATCAGCTAATGGACCCACCAAGGCAATTTTACCTGACTTCTTTAATGGTAATATATTATTTTCATTTTTTAATAAAACAAAGGACTGTGCAGCGGCTTTGCGGGCAACGGCTCTGTTCTCAGGAGATAAAATATCTTTCTTGGCACGGGTAGTATCAAAATATTTATAAGGGTCTTCAAAAAGACCTAGTTTTTGTTTTGCGATCAATATATTCCGGCAAGCGCGATTGATATCATCTTCAGATACTTTCTTTTCGTCCAATGATTTTTTGAGAGTATTGAGAAAACCTTCAGCCACCATATCCATATCGACGCCCGCTTTAATCGCCAGTTCTGACACTTTCTGAAGATCGCCCATACCGTGATTGATCATTTCACTCAGGGATGTATAATCGGTCACGACCAAACCTTTGAAACCCCAGTCTTTTATCAGGATTTCTTTTAATAATTTTTGATTGGCAGTTGCCGGAACATAGTCTACTACATTAAAGGAATTCATAATCGATCCTGCACCGGCATCGACGGCTGCATGATAAGGCGGTAAATATTCATTCAAAAGTTTGAGTGTACTCATATCACCCGCTGCATAATCACGACCACCCTCGGCGGCACCATAGGCGGCATAATGTTTGACACAGGCCATCATGGTGGTAGGATCATCAAGTCGATCGCCTTGTAAACCATGTACCATAGCCGCAGCAATCCTGGATCCTAAAAAAGGATCTTCTCCGGCTCCTTCTGCAATACGACCCCATCTGGGATCACGTGCTATATCGACCATAGGAGAGTAAGCCCACATAATTCCATCCGCAGTTGCCTCTTTAGCAGCGGTACGGGCAGTCTCTTTAATTAGCTCCATATCCCAACTGCACGATAATCCCAAAGGGATCGGCATGATTGTTTGATGGCCGTGGATCACATCCAGTCCAATGATAAGCGGTATATGCAAACGGGTTTCTTTAACAGCTATCTCTTGTACCCGACGGGTTTTGTCAGCTCCCCGAATACCAAAAATACCACCGACTTTACCTTCTTTGATTTTTGATTCGACATCCTTACTGACGATTTCTCCTGTAACTGTGCCTCCCGGAGTGACCAGGTTGAGTTGTCCAATTTTTTCTTCGATGGTCATTTTTGACATTAAATCATCGACTAATGAATTGCTCGCATGACCCGATGGATCGCCCGAAGTGTTGTTTTTACATGAGAGTAAGGATAGGATAGTGAGTAGGCAGAAGAAAAATTTGGATTTCATATGGCTCCAAAATAAAAAAAGATTGTCACTTTCTTACGTAACAATCTCTTATTCATGATAAGTACTAGGGAGCTATATGCTGCGTGAACTACCTCACTCGCATTATATGTAATGGGTAAGGAATAAGTCGCCTGAAAAAAGATATTTTTATAAAATTTATTCTTTATACATATTGGATCCTCTCAAATATTCAAAAACGGCCTCAGGAACAAGGTATTGTACGCTATAGCCGCCTTTTATTTGTTCCCTTACATATGTGGCAGATAATTCAATCAATGGCACGTCAAATTGCTTTACATGAGGGTGCATGGCTAAATTGCCCAATTCAGATTTGGGTCTTTTATAAAGATAGATTTGATACCCATCCAGGATTTTTTCATAGTTTTTCCATTTGTGTAACGTTGAAAGATTATCTCCTCCCATGATCAAAGCAAACTCATGTTCAGGATGTTTCTCCCTGAGATAGGTAAGGGTGTCAATGGTATAGGAAGGTTTGGGCAATGAAAATTCAAT
>CALMKY010000205.1 GCA_937867195.1 uncultured Saprospiraceae bacterium
ATCGCCGACTCCGGCACCCAGTACTTTCCGGATGGACAGATCTTTCATCTTACGGGACAGAATCAATAAGGCCAGGCCAAATATGCCGCAAATAGAAACAAGGATCATAACGAAAGAGGAGGCTGTTAAGATATTGATTACCTGAGCGAAACCAAAGTAATAGTTGTCAAATACATTATCCTGATAATAGTATTCAAAAGGTTTATCCGGAAATAATTGTTTCCAGGTCGCCTGGATTTGATTTTGGGCCTTGCTCGTCAGAGTGCCGTTTAATTTGATATAGACATAATTTACATCTTCTGATTTACACGCCATAATGACCAGAGCTTCCACAGGATGCTCAAAATCTTTATATCTAAAATCATTGGTTTCGCCTACGATCGAATATTTTTTGCCATTATACTCAATCGATTTGCCAACTGCGGAAGACCAATGGTTAGCTTTTACGAACGCTTGATTTACTATCACGGCTTCAGATGCATCTGTTTTGTAATTTTTATTTAAATCACGACCATTCAGAATGGGTATGCCCATATGCGTAGCCAAACCTCCAATAGCATGTATGGAGATGACTTTTTGTTCTTGTCCTTCTATCCTGATGGCCATTTGTTCATCATTGTAACCGATCGCTTCTTTAGATCCGCTAACGGATAAGATTTGGTTTGAATTCATTATGGCCGAACTGAATAATTCAAATTTGTCGGATCCATTGAGTTTGACTACCAATGTTTGACCCGGATCATATCCCCATGAAATGGTCTTGGATATGGTATACTCCCTTACAAATGCCAGAGCCATCGATATTCCTAAAAAAGTGATGCAAAACTGAAAGCCCAGTAATATTTTTCTGAGCCTGTTCTTATTGCTTAAACCCAGTTTCCCTTTGACGATGCTGACGGGTTGCAATGATGAAATATAGATAGAAGGATAAAACGCACCTCCAAGAATGCTCAGGATGACCAATGCTAATAGACCAATCCAGACATGGATATTGGTAAACATACCCGTGGAGAGATCGCTTGCGGCCGTTTTTGAAAACCACGGCAAAAAGACGCCTTTTGAAAGAAGCAGACCGAATAACACACCCATCGTGCACAAAATCAGATTTTCGGTAATGAATTGAAACATGATTTGTTTTCTTTCGCTACCTATTACTTTTCGAATTCCGATTTCTTTTAATCTGCCCGATGCGGATGCGATGGCAATATTCATATAATTGAAAAATGCAATCAATAAAATTCCGGTCGCGATCGATATCAGCAGTATAATACCCAGGAGATGGGTGTTTGAAAATCTTGAATAATT
>CALMKY010000206.1 GCA_937867195.1 uncultured Saprospiraceae bacterium
GTGGATGACAGAATGAATTGGATTTAGCTTCCAATAAAATTGCCCTCGACAAATAATTTTGGCAAAGAAAGTATGGAACTTTAAAATTTGTATCCCAAACTCAGAACCAACCTGTTTTGTTGATGCTTGGTATAGACAAATTGAGGATCATTGGATGCTGTCGTATATGGATAATACCCATCATCATAACTTGTATGCCTCAAGGCTAAATCTGTAAAGAATTTACCTCCTCGATATCCGATACCTGCGGTAAATGTCTGAGTATAATCTTTTTCGTTTGCGTAGGGTGACCCGGTAAGATTGATACCGGCTCTGAATCTAAGGACATCGACAGCTATTTCACCTCCGAGATTGTAATTGAATGCGCTACTGTATTGCTTAGTGATGTCCTGATTGATTTTATTTTGATAGTCGATATCACTTTGCGTCGTGCCCTGCGCATTAAAATTAAAGGAAGCACTTTTGTAATTCACATATTCCACGGAACCGCCGAAGAAACCGAGTTTGCCAATCACGGAGCCAAAGCTGGCCCTTGCTCTCATAGGAGTGATCAGATTATAATTGAAGGCCCCCGTCTCGGGAGAAGTTTTAGATTGACTTTGGACCTGGCCTTTTTCCAGGTAGGAATAGTCAAGTTTGGTGGAATACGTGTCATTCAATTCAAAAGCAGTCGGAGTCTGGAATGACAGTCCGATTCTAAATGCATTGTGCACTTTAATGATTGCACCTAGTTTTAGGTTGATGCCGCTGCCTTGGGTTTTGAGGTATTCAGTATATTGCAGTCCTTCGAAGACAGGGTTTTTATTTGCCGGATCAGACTCAGTATATATTTTTACTTCATTGTAAGATAAGATGGGAATACCTACCGATGCTCCGATCATCAGATAATCTTTAAGATTCCCGGCCAATGAAAATGATAACTCGTTCATGGAACCGGATGATTTGATTAATTGACTTTTGGTGACCGGCACATTTGGATAATTTGTAAAATCACTTTCATATACCTGATCATTGTTTGAGTCATAAATGGCACCTGCATCGTAGGCCAGACCTCCTGAATAATTATCAAGATTGGCAGGGGCTTTATTTAAAGATTGTTCTCGCCAATGGTCGGTAATGGATCCCGTAGTAGATCCCAAAAAGTAAGTCTGATGATTGTAGTCTGCGACCTTTGTGACGCCAATGGCAAAATTTACATTTCTCCATTTTTCACGATCGTATCCATTTTTTACAAAGACCAACCCAAGATGATCCAAGGATCCTCCATATTTATTTTCGGATGAAAAACTGCCGTTACCCAGCTGACTTTTATTTTGATTGTAATATAAAGAAGGAGTCAATGAAATTTCTGAAAAATGATAATTGGCAAGACTTGCAGGATTATCCGCAATAGCCTCGAAGTCGCCTCCGATGGCACTCATGCTTCCTCCTACACCTACATACCTTGCACTGCCGAGATATTGTCTGAGAGAATACCGGAGGGCATCACTTGCATTCTGAGCACGAAGATTTACAGTTGCAAGAATGAAACTGAAGAAAAAGAATGATTTATACATATCTATTGAGTGTTAAAATATTTGAAATTGGGTAAAAAAAAGGGTGCATCCTTTAGATTACACCCATCTTATTGTATTGTATGGTACGTGTAGTACCTACTAATTATGTCTTGGTGAACTGTGCCCTCCGCCACCGCCACTACTGCTATGGCCGCCTCCGCCTCCGCCTCCAAAGTTAGACCCCCCATTGAACGAAGGTGAAGGGGCTGATTGTCTTGGTGAAGAGAATTGTTGTGGTGCTGATTCCCATCTTGGTGAGGAATGAGAAGGAGCCTCAAATCTCGGACTTGATTGTCTCGGAGAATCAAATCTTTGTTGTGGTGCTTCAAATCTGGGTGAAAAATTACGAGGAGAACTATAAGTATCTTCATTACCTCTTATCCGAGGATTGATATCTGATTGAAACCTTTCACGATCAATACTTCTGAGACTGGATCTGAAACCATCGTTTGATCTTGGAGATGTAGGGGTCGCACCGGTAGACCCGTTATCAAAATCTCGATAAGTTCTGAATGTCCTATCTGACTGAGGTCTTTCTCTAACTGTATTTTGATCAAAAGCTCTAGGGCTCAATCTGTCACCTCCGTTACTTATTCCGCTATTACCAATAGGCTCATTTCCACGACCGAACGTATTTGGCCTTTCACGAACAATTGTAGTAGAGGCATCCCTTGGGGATATCCTGCCTAAACCAGGATTGCTTGGTGAAGATGGAGATGGAAACGCCCTTCCCGATGTATGCGTGATCCCATTATCGCCAGTCAAAGTTGCACCATACGTTCTCGCGCCGAAATGAACGTTGGAATTATTTGCATAATGGGTTGACTGATAAACACCATTATAGGGATTTGCCCAATAACTGTTTCCATAATAATAACGATTGCTATACCAGCTTAGAGGGCAATAAAAAGGATTTGACCAATAGAAAGAGCTATAGGCTCCGTAATAATAAGGTTCACTAAAATAAGAGTATCCGTACGGATCGAAATATCTCAAGCTGTTGAAGCGGGACCAACGACTCCATCTAAAATAATCATTGTATGTAAAAAAATTGAGCGAAATGAATGGAGACGCAAATCCATTATAAGAATAATAGTATGGATCGTAGTTCCATGGATCCAGATAGTAAGGATCATAAAAACTACGGCCTATTAATGGCCGGTGAAATCTGCGGATGCGATGAGTATAACCATAATCATAGTCATCCAGATAACTGTAAGAATCATCATCGTATTGATCTGAATAGGCTTGATCATTCTGAGCATATGCCGGATCTGTATTGTAATCAGAAACATTTGAAGTCTTGATGTGTGATTTCTTGTGAATGGCATTTGCATCAAAATAAACATCATCGTATTGAGCATTCGATACAAAAGCCATCAGCATCGCGCTCATGAGTAGGATCAGATTTAAGCTTTTTTTCATTTGCTTTTGAGTTTTAGTTTTTATATGAGCAATTTCAAGCACGCTTACAATTTCAACATGCAATTTATTAAATTTGTGCCGTATTTAGTGTTAAATAGGTTTAATATTAATTCATTCCTTGTTAAAATCTTTTCACGATACAATATTTCAAAAACAGCTCATACTAAAAGAATAGACGACGCAATTACTCAAAAGTTACTTTTTAAAAATATTTATGGCAAAAGAAATTACTCCAAGATCAGAGAACTATGCTCAGTGGTACCTTGACCTTGTAAAGAAAGCGGATCTTGCGGACAACAGTGCCGTCAGGGGTTGTATGGTGATTAAGCCCCGCGGATATGCAATCTGGGAAAAAATACAATCCCAATTAGATAAAATGTTTAAAGAAACAGGGCATGTCAATGCCTATTTCCCGCTATTTATACCTAAGTCTTTTTTAAGCAAAGAAGCAGATCATGTCGAAGGTTTTGCCAAAGAATGTGCTGTCGTCACTCATTATCGACTCAAAAATGATCCAGGCGGTAATGGCGTCGTGGTGGACCCTGAAGCTAAGCTCGAAGAAGAATTGATCGTACGTCCGACCAGCGAAACCATCATTTGGAGTACTTACCGTGATTGGATCCAAAGCTATCGCGACTTGCCTTTGCTCATCAATCAATGGGCCAACGTTGTAAGATGGGAGATGCGGACACGTCCCTTCTTACGTACCACGGAATTTCTCTGGCAGGAAGGTCATACCGCACATGCCACTGCATTTGAAGCCATCGAAGAGGCAGAAAAAATTCATGAAGTATATACCAGATTTAGTGAAGACTATCTTGCCATGCCCGTAATCAAAGGTCGAAAGACTCCAAGTGAACGCTTTGCAGGTGCAGTCGATACTCTTTGCATTGAAGCCATGATGCAGGATGGCAAAGCATTGCAAGCAGGCACTTCTCATTTCCTCGGGCAGAACTTTGCAAAAGCATTTGATGTAAAATTCCTTACTGAACATAATCAGAGTGAATACGTCTGGGCTACCAGCTGGGGAGTGAGTACCCGCTTGATCGGAGGTATGATCATGGCACACTCAGACGATGATGGATTGATCATTCCTCCGCGAATGGCTCCGTTGCAAGTCAATATCATCCCGATTCCGAAACCATCCACAGCCATCATCGAAGCCAGTGAAAAGATCATCAAATCTCTTAAAGCAAAAGGGATTAGTGTTGCCATTGATCTCGATGAAAAAAACAGACCAGGGTTTAAATTTGCTGAAAGTGAATTAAAAGGAATACCCGTACGCATTGCGATGGGTCAGCGTGACCTGGATCAGCATGTAGCAGAAGTGGCCCGAAGGGATACCAGGACCAAAGAATCCATATCGCTGGATCAAATAGATCATTATGTTGCAAATCTTTTAGAGCAAATGCAACAGGATATCTTTAATAAAGCAAAAAAGCACCAGCAGGACAATACCCATTTTGTCGATTCCTATGATGAATTCAAGAAAAAAATTGAGGAGCCGGGGGGATTCTTTATGTGTCATTGGGACGGTACCGCAGAAACAGAAGCTAAAATCAAAGAAGATACCAAAGCCACGATTCGCTGTATTCCATTAAATCAGAATACTGAAGAAGGTAATTGTATGGTCACCGGTGAGGCGTCGAAGGGCAGAGTAGTGATCGCCAAGGCCTATTAGATCGACCCCGAAAGGGATCACAGCATCCTAATATTTTTCTTACCTTTTTTTAACCAAAAAGAAGGTTATCTTTATTTGATAAATTACACTTAAAGGTAGTTTAAAGTGTGGTTTTTAATAGATATTTGTTATTAGGTATAAACCCTTTCCAGTTTTATGAAATTCTATCTTCAGTGTTTAGTTTCCATATTGCTTTTAGTCCTGCCGTTTCACTTGCGTAGCCAGGGTTATAGCATTGACCAGGTACCTAAATTATTACAGATGTCCGATACCCTCAGACTGCTAGGAAAATACGATCGTGCGTTAACGCTGGCCGAAGAATCAGAAAAAGTTGCGCGAAGAGAAAAGCACATTGATCTCCAGGCTTTGGCCCTCAATAAACAAGGAAAGATTATGATGGCCATGAATAAGAAAAACCCTGATGACCGGTTTCAGAAAAGCAACGATTTGTTGTCCAAAATTGACAGCAAAAACACAGCCCTCATACTCGATAATTTTAATCAATTAAAAACCTTGGCGACAGCCCGCAATGACAAACGTGCTCTTGCGGACATCGATTATAGTGTATCTAAAATCAAGAAAGGTCAGACACTCGAGCAAGCAAGTGCCCAGGCTGAAAAATTAAAAGAAGAAATTCTTACCATAGAAGAAGAAAAGGAAAAGATTAAAAGCGAAAAAGATAAAATCGAATCTGAAAAAACCAAACTGAATGAAACGCTGGAAGAGCAAACCAAGCAATCCCAACAATTGCAAAGTGATCAGGAAAAATTAAAAAAGGAAAGTAAAAGAATTCAGCTGGATCTGGCGGCTAAAAAGGCAGCATTGGAAAATATGACCAATGAACAAATGAAAGCCGAGGTTATAAGAATACAACAGGAACAAGAATTGGAGCGGATCAAATCAGAAGCTTCTTTGCAGGAAGAAAAATCAAAGAACCTTGAATTGCAAGTGAGTGAGAGCAAAGCCAAACGTAATTTTCTAATCGCCTTATCCATTGCATTGTTAGGCTTATTCGGCTCCAGCCTATTCGGTTTTTTTAAAAGTAGGCAAAATGCAAAATTATTGTCCGAAAAAAATAAGCAAATTGAATTTGAGAAAAACCGTTCTGATCAATTATTGCTCAATATCCTCCCCGAATCGGTAGCCAGCGAATTAAAATCGAATGGCTTTACTAAAGCCAGTCATTTTGAAGAAGTAACTGTATGCTTTGCTGACTTTGTTGGATTTACGACCATCGCAGGAGTCACCGATCCCCAAAAATTATTGGGTGAGCTCAATGTATGCTTTAAAGCATTTGACGATATCATTGCTAAATATGATCTCGAAAAAATCAAGACGATCGGCGATTGTTATATGTTTGCAGGGGGATTACCGATTGCGGGCAAAGGCTCTCAAATCATCGAAATGATCCATGCTGCTAAAGATATGCAAGCCTGGCTTGATCAATGGAATGTAGAACGACAAGCCATCGGGCAGCCCCGCATGGATGTGCGAATAGGTATCCATATGGGACCTGTAGCAGCAGGTGTGATTGGCAGTAAAAAATTCGCTTACGATATCTGGGGGGATACGGTAAATATGGCTGCCAGGCTCGAACAATCGAGTGAACGGGGTAAAATTAATATTTCCGGCGAAGCATATGAAAAAGTAAAAGATGTGTTTAAATGTCAATACCGTGGTAAACTGCCCGCCAAAAACAAAGGACTGGTGGACATGTATTTCGTAGAGAATTAATTTTAAGGCTGACGTCTTCCAGCTCCCCGATTGCAACGTGTATCATGTACTTTCTCCATTGAAATCCGTGTTGATTAAATCGGATCGCATTTCAAATTATTTCCGATAAGTGGTATCATTTTTCATGGCAGGATCATGATCATTCGGGACAAATTCTTTCTGCTTTTTACCGAACACCGATACATTTACGTAACGCTTTGGATTTAATCTAAGATCCTGGAGTAATAATTCAAGCTGACGAGATGTATTGCTTAAATTATTATATAGATTTGGATCGTTGAGCAGTTTAGCAGCGGTTCCATTTCCAGATTGTGCCTTGGCTATTAATTGCGATACCGAAGTTAAAGAAGCATCCGCTGTCTTGATCGTATTTTGAAGATTTTCTATGGCTTTCCTGCTTGTCTTCAAGGTGGAATTTAATTCGTTTACCGTCTCTCCCGGGTTGGCTTTAGCTACCGAGTACGCAATGGTGTCGATATTTTTAAGCATGCGGCTGATATGACCATTGGATTTTTGGATATTGGAGGTAACACTTTCGAGATTTGTTATCAACCGATCCAATTTAGAGGAATTGCGTGACATTACTCCGCTCAGAGAAGCTGTAGTGTTTGCCAGATTTTGCAGCGTTATCTGAAGATTTTTTACCGTTTGCTTTAAATCGCTTTTACCGGAAGGACCTGCAAGGGTATCAAATAAATCGGATGCAGCATTTTTTAGCTGATCTGTATATTGTTTTATTTCTCCTTCGTTGACGAAATTTGACAAAAGGCTTTTGGATTCGCCCCGCAGGAAATCTCCACTCCTTGCACAAGTGCCATCATTACAGACTCCATTAAATTTTAGCTCGATCGCTTTACCACCCATAATTCCGGTGCTGGATAAATAGGCAATGGCATCTTTCGGCACATGGATGTCATTATGTAATTCAATCGTGACGATCGGAGTGATATTATCGGCTGGGTCCAAAATTATTTTATTCACAGCACCAATCTGGTACCCGTTGATCGAGACCGGATTTGAAACTTTGAGCCCATCGATATTTTTGTACCGGATATTGAAAAATTGTACTTTGGTCAGGACGCTTTTGCCAATGATAAATTTATAACCCAAAACCAGTATTGCAAGTGAGATGATAGCCAGAATGGCTATTTTACTTTCTTTTGACATAGAGGTGCAAAGATAATCTTATTGAAAGGAATTGGTTTTAGGATTTTATTTTGGAAGGTTTAAACAAATTTTAATTGGAAGACTATCCTGTACGATCGTCTTTAGACTCCAATTAATCCTATATTTTTGCAGCCGGTTAATGAAGATATTAAAATTGAGTTAATCCCATGACAATTCTATGAATCACACCGTTTTATTCGCAACATACCATTGAAATATATCGCGTCGATCATATTGATTATTCATTGTATCTCGACGTATGGTCAAGTAAACCGAATTGATCATACGTTGAATCTTGATTCCCTTCAAAATGCATCGAGGATAAGATCCGGTTTTACCGATACAGTAAATGCCCTGGATACTTTAAAGGACAAGGATACACTGGATTATTTAATATCACCCGATGCACCGGATGCTGATGTCAAATACGACAGTAAAGACAGTTCCTATCTCGATGCTCAGAAAAAGATTTTCTTTCTGTTTGGAGATGCTCATGTTTCTTACCAGACCTATAAACTCAAAGCCGCTAAAATCAGGCTGGATATGAATACCGATATTGCATACGCCGAAGGGGTGCTCGACAGCAATGGCAAATGGAAGGGACTTCCTCATTTTAGTGATGGGCAGCAAGAATTTGATGCTTTGAAAATGAGGTATAATTTCCGTACCCGTAAAGGGATCATCGATCAGGTAGTAACTAAATATACAGATGTCTTTATCAGGGGCACTTCTACTAAATTTATTGGGGGTGATCCAAAAGATACTACTCA
>CALMKY010000207.1 GCA_937867195.1 uncultured Saprospiraceae bacterium
ATATCCCGTGGCTTTACTTGCCAAAGCCGAGGATCTGGATACACGAGGATTTATTTCTACGACGATGAGATCTTCTGTATCAGGATTGAGGGCAAACTGAACGTTACATCCACCTGCGAAATTTCCCATCGAACGCATAAGTTTGATGGCATCCGATCTCATTCGCTGGAAAGCAGTATCCGATAATGTCATGGCCGGAGCTACTGTAATGCTATCACCTGTATGGATACCCATCGGGTCCATATTTTCGACAGTACAGATGATGGCAACGCTGTCATTCAGATCGCGTAAAAGTTCTAGCTCAAATTCTTTCCAACCCAATACAGCTTTTTCCACCAATACCTCATGTACCGGAGATGCATCCAATCCGCGGCGAAGAGCTTCATCAAACTCATCTTCTTTCATTACAAAGCCTCCACCGGTGCCTCCAAGCGTGAACGATGATCTGATCACCAGTGGAAACCCAATTTTTTGAGCTGCATTTTTACCTTCAAGAAATGAATTGGCAATATACGAAGGAGGCACAGACATGCCTAAAGTCTTCACGTGGTTTCTAAACTGCTCACGGTCTTCTGCAAGCTCAATTGCCGCTACATCGACCCCAATCATACGAATATTGTACTTTTCCCAAACGCCTTGTTTATCGGCTTCCATGGCAAGATTGAGTGCAGTCTGACCACCCATGGTAGGCAGTACGGCATCGATCTTTTGCTCTTCCAGAATCTTGATTATACTTTCTACGGTCAAAGGCCATAAATAGATATGATCCGCCGTCACCGGATCGGTCATGATGGTCGCAGGATTGCTATTGATGAGCGTCACTTCAATGCCTTCTTCACGCAAAGAGCGGGAGGCTTGAGTTCCGGAATAATCAAATTCACACGCTTGTCCAATAATAATTGGTCCACTTCCAATGATCAGCACTGACTTGATCGAATGATCCCTCGGCATCGTACGTATTGTTTGTTAAAAAAAATCGCGCAAAGATAAACTAATAGAATGATGAATGCGGAATTATGAATGACGAATTTTTGTGATTTGTGTGTTATTTAAAAGGATCAGATTTAACTCTGAATACCATGGCAAATGAAGAGCATTCCCGAGGTTTATAGACCGAACACAATTTACCGGATTTCAATCATGTACTTTTGTTTTATGAAAAAAGCATTGCTCACTGACTCAGTTCACCCGATCCTGATCGAAGGTCTATCATCAAAAGGCTACCAAGTGGAATATGCACCCGATATTACCTATGACGCAGTAAAGAAAAGCATTCATTTATATGAGGGGTTAATTATTAATAGTAAAATCAATTGCGACAAAGAATTTATTGATTTAGGAATACTGTTAAAATTTATCGGACGACTTGGCTCGGGTCGTGAAGTAGTCGATATACCCTATGCCGAATCTAAAGGGATCAGGGTCTGTTTTTCCCCAGAAGGAAACAAAAATGCTGTTGCGGAGCACGCTCTCGGTATGCTGTTGTCATTGGCGAATCAGATCAACCGAGCTGATCGGGAACTAAGACAGAAAATCTGGCAGCGGGAATCACGGAGAGGGTGGGAGCTCAAAGGAAAAACGATCGGAATTATAGGTTTCGGTCAGACCGGATCACAGTTTGCGAAAAAACTGTCTGGCATGGAAGTGAATGTACTTGCTTATGATAAATACTTGAATTCAGGGTATGCACAAGATTACAATTTCGTGCAGGAAGTATTACTGGACGAATTAATTAAAAAAGCAGATATTATCAGTTTGCATCTCCCGTTAGCAAAAGATACTTTTCATTTTGCTGAAAAATCGTTTTTTGATCGATGCAAGCAAGGAGTCGTTATCATCAATACATCACGAGGTTACGTGGTCGATACCCTGTCATTGTTGAATGCTTTGGAATCCGGACATATAGGAGGTGCATGCCTCGATGTATTTGAAAATGAAAAACCGGCGACTTTTACCAATGAGGAAGAAACGCTGTATGCTAGGTTGTATGCCCT